>JANOOO010000068.1:0-1927 GCA_031421375.1 Polaromonas sp. | reverse complement strand
ATCAGCATCCGCGGTGCGCGCACGCACAACCTCAAAAACATCGACCTCGACATTCCGCGCAACCAGCTGGTCGTCATCACCGGCTTGAGCGGCTCGGGCAAGTCGTCTCTAGCCTTTGACACACTGTATGCCGAGGGCCAGCGCCGTTACGTTGAAAGTTTGAGCACCTACGCACGGCAGTTTTTGCAGTTGATGGACAAGCCCGATGTTGACTTGATCGAGGGCTTGTCACCGGCCATCTCGATCGAGCAAAAAGCCACCAGCCACAACCCGCGCTCGACCGTCGGCACCGTCACCGAGATCCATGACTACCTGCGGCTGCTGTTTGCACGCGCCGGCACGCCGTATTGCCCCGACCACGACTTGCCGCTGCAGGCGCAGAGCGTGGCTGAAATGGTTGATGCCGTGCTGGCGCTCCCGGAGGGCACGCGGCTAATGCTTCTTGCGCCACTCGCGCGCGAGAAGAAGGGTGAGTTCCTTGACGTGTTTGCCGAGATGCAGTCGCAAGGCTATGTGCGTTTTCGTGTCGATGGGGCGGCCTATGAATTTGACGCGCTGCCGAAATTGAAGAAAACCGAGAAGCACGACATTGACGTAGTGATCGACCGCATCAAGGTGCGCCACTCTCGCGCAGATTCGTCAATATCGGATTCACCTCCTCCCTCCGTTCGCCCTGAGCCTGTGGAAGGGTTGACGCCTGCTCCCGGCCCCGACCGGACCGAGATTGACAACCTGCGCCAGCGCCTCGCCGAGAGCTTTGAAGCCGCCTTGCGACTGGCCGACGGCAAGGCGATTGCGCTGGAGATGGACGGCGACCAGGAGCACCTGTTCAGCGCCAAGTTCGCCTGCCCGGCCTGCAACTATTCGCTGAGCGAGATGGAGCCGCGCCTGTTTTCATTCAACTCGCCAGTCGGTGCCTGCACTAGCTGCGACGGCCTGGGCCACCGCGAGTTTTTCGACCCCGCGCGGGTGGTGCAGTTCCCCAGTTTGAGCCTCGCCAGCGGTGCGGTCAAAGGCTGGGACCGGCGCAATGCCTACTACTTCTCGATGCTGGAAAGCCTGGCGAAACACTATGGCTTTGATATTGACACGGCGTTTGAGAGCCTGCCGGGCAAAGTCAGGCACGCCGTGCTGCACGGTTCGGGTGATGAAGAGATCAAATTCAGCTACCTCATGGAGTCGGGCCAGTCAGCGGGAAAAAAGGTAAATAAGAAGCACGCGTTTGAAGGCGTGATCGTCAACTTCGAGCGGCGCTACCGCGAGACCGATTCGCCCACCGTGCGCGAAGAACTCGCGCGTTACCGCAGCGTGCAGCCCTGCCCCGATTGCCACGGCTCGCGGCTCAGGCGCGAGGCGCGACATGTGTATCTCGTCAGCGCCCCGGTCGGTGATGCAGCCCCGGCGCGCAAGGCAATTTTTGAGATCAGCGGCGAGACCTTGAAGGGCAGCTTCGCCTACTTCAGCACGCTGCAGATGCACGGTGCCAAGGCCGAAATCGCCGCCAAGGTGGTGCGCGAGATCGGCCTGCGGCTGAAGTTCCTCAATGACGTCGGTCTCAATTATTTAAGCCTGGACCGCAGCGCCGAAACGCTGTCGGGTGGCGAGTCGCAGCGCATCCGGCTGGCGTCGCAAATTGGCTCGGGCCTGACCGGCGTGATGTATGTGCTCGACGAGCCCAGCATCGGCCTGCACCAGCGCGACAACGACCGGCTGATCGGCACGCTCAAGCACCTGCGCGACATCGGCAACAGCGTGATCGTGGTCGAGCACGATGAAGACATGATTCGCGCGGCCGATCACGTCATTGACATGGGGCCGGGCGCTGGCATTCATGGCGGGCGGGTGATGGCGCAGGGCACGTTCGAGCAAGTCAAGGCCAGCCCCGCCTCGCTGACCGGGAAGTACCTGGCGCGCACGCTGCAAATTG
>JANOOO010000067.1:0-1654 GCA_031421375.1 Polaromonas sp. | reverse complement strand
ACGGCCATCATGGCCGGCACCGGTGTGGCGGCGCGGCATGGCATTTTGATCAAGGACGCCGAGGCGCTGGAGGTGGCGCACCAGCTGACGATGGTGGCCTTCGACAAAACCGGCACGCTGACTGAAGGCCGGCCCGAGCTGGTCGCGCTGGAGCCCAACGGCATTGCCCGGGCTGTGCTGCTTGCGCAGAGCGCGGCAATTCAGGCCGGCAGCGAGCACCCGCTGGCCAAAGCCGTCACGACGCTGGCGCAAAAAGAAGGCGTGTCGGTGCCCGCTGCAGCGGACGTTCGCGCCGTCGCCGGGCGCGGCGTGTCGGCAGTCGTTGAGGGGCGGCAGCTGCGCTTGGGAAGCCCGCGCTTCATGCAGGAGTTGCAGGTGGACCTCGCTGCGTTTGCAACTCGTGCTGCGGCCCTCGAAGGCGAAAGCCGCAGCGTGTCGTACCTGGCCGACGTGACCGATGCCAGCGGGCCGAAGCTGCTCGGCCTGCTGGCCTTTGGCGACACGCTTAAAAGCAACGCGGCCCCGGCGGTGGCGCGGCTGCATGCGCTGGGCATTCAAACTGCGCTGATCAGCGGCGACAACGAAGGCAGCGCACGCGCCGTGGCTGCAAAACTCGGCATCGAGCACGTCTATGCCCAGGTGCTGCCCGAAGACAAGGCCGCCATCATTGCGCAGCTGAAGCAGGACGTGCTGAAAGGCAAGGGCGGCCGCGTCGCGATGGTCGGCGACGGCATCAATGACGCGCCTGCGCTGGCGGCTGCCGATGTCGGCATTGCGATGGCGACCGGCACCGACGTGGCGATGCACGCGGCCGGCATCACGCTGATGCGCGGCAACCCCGCACTGGTGGCCGACGCGATTGATATTTCACGCCGCACCTACGCCAAGATTCGGCAGAATTTGTTCTGGGCATTTTTCTACAACGTGGTCGGCATTCCGCTGGCTGCCTTCGGCTTGTTGAACCCGGTGATTGCCGGTGCCGCGATGGCTTTCAGCAGCGTCAGCGTGGTGTTAAACGCGCTGCTGCTGCGGCGCTGGAACGGGGTGAGCAAATGACACGAGACGGCCCGCTCAACATCGGCGAGGCGTCGGCGCGCTCTGGCGTGTCGGCCAAGATGATTCGCCACTATGAAACACTGGGGCTGTTGCCGACGGTATTGCGTACCGACGCCGGCTACCGCCAGTACGGCGAAAAAGAAGCCCACACGCTGAGCTTTATTCGCCGCGCGCGCGACCTCGGTTTCAGCATGGCCGAGATTGCCGAGCTGCTCAAGCTGTGGCAAAACAAGCGCCGCGCCAGCGCCGACGTCAAACGCGTCGCGCTCGCCCACGTGGCCGACCTGGAGCGGCGCATCGCCGAGATGGCCGCGATGAAGCAGACGCTTGAGCACCTGGCGCACTGCTGCAAGGGCAATAGGCGACCGGATTGCCCGATCTTGAGCGAGCTGGCGGCGTGAAGCGCGCGATAAACACGACGGAGTACGCCGGTGACTTTGAGCCTGTTCGACGATGCCCCGCAGCCGGTTGCCGCGCGCGAGGTGATCGCGCACGGCGCGGTGTTGCTGCGCGGTTTCGTGCAGAGCGAAGCCATCGCGTTGATGCAGACGGTCGAGCAGATCCTGCTTGACGCGCCGCTGCGGCATCTGGAAGTGCC
>JANOOO010000066.1:0-1562 GCA_031421375.1 Polaromonas sp. | reverse complement strand
GCGACCTGAACACTGAATTAAAGTCGCTGGAATAGCGGCGAAACAGGGATAATACACAACAAAAAAACGCACAAAATGAACATATCCAGTGATCAAGCGTCGAATCGAAGGTTTTCCTAATACATTACCAAAACTCACTCACCCACCCATACGAAATTTTACCAAGGAACTATACAATGAATGCTGAACAGCAGAAATCCATCCTCGCCATCACGCTCTTCGCCGCCTTTGCCGACGGCACCAAGCACGACCGCGAACGCGAAGAAGTTCGCCGCATCGCCGACTCGCTCGCGAGTGAATCTGGTGCGCCCGATCTAACCCGGCTCTATCAGGACGTGCTGCTCAAACGGCTCGACCTGCAAAGTGCCGCCAACGCACTGACCGATGCCGGCGAACGCCAGCTTGCCTACGAGATGGCAGTGGGCGTGTGCGAAGCCGACGGTCGCATGAGCGAAGCGGAGCGCCGCTTTCTGGACGAACTGAAAACCCTGCTCAAGCTCGACGCGCATCAGGCAGAACAAATCGAAAGCGAGGCCGACGTCATCGTTGAGCTCTCCGAGGCTGCGGCACCGGCTGCGGCTGTGGGCGCGGTTGCTGCCGCAGCACCCGGCGTGGTAGTGGCAGCGCAGCCGAACGTATCCGAAGCAGAGCTGGACAAATCCATTCTCAACTACGCCCTGATGAATGGCGCGCTGGAACTGCTGCCGCAATCCTGGGCGTCCATGGCCATCATCCCGCTGCAGATCAAGATGGTATACGGCATCGGCAAGGCACACGGGGTCAGTCTCGACCAGGGTCACATCAAGGAATTTATCGCCGCCGCCGGAGTAGGGCTGACCTCACAATATCTCGAACAGTTTGGCCGCAAGCTGCTGGGCGGACTGCTCGGCAAGGCCGCCGGCAAGACTTTCGGCAATATCGGCGGCGCGGCCACCGGCATGGCCTTCTCCTTTGCCACCACCTACGCGCTGGGGCAGCTCGCCAAACGCTATTACGCAAGCGGCCGCGTGATGAATACGCAAGTGCTGCGCGACAGCTTCCAGAATCTGCTTGGCCCCGCCAAACAGATGCAAACGCAATACCTGCCGCAGATTCAGCAACAGGCTGCAACGCTCGATATGGGAAAAGTGATGTCCATGGTGCGTGGAGCGTAGCGCGCCATGCGAATATTTTCCTCTCTCTCACGGGTCATGATTTGGTCGCTCCACACCATCGACCGCCTGGGCTGGGCGACCGTCGCTCCGGTCGTGATCGGCGCGTTGCTTTATCAGTGGGTAGGCGCGTCTTGAGCAGATCGGCGTATGCCGGCCGGCGCGTTGCCCTGCTCACGCAGCACGGCAAGGAGAGTATGATCGCGCCGGTGCTGGATGCCGCGCTGGGCTGCCGGGTCGAGCGGGTGGGTGGCTTCGATACCGATACCCTGGGCACCTTCACCCGCAATATTCCGCGCGCCGGCACCCAACTCGAAGCGGCGCGCAAGAAGGCGCGCATCGGCATGGAACGGTCCGGCCTGTCGCTGGGGCTGGCGAGCGAAGGCGCCTTTGGCCCCGACCCGATGGCCG
>JANOOO010000065.1:0-1774 GCA_031421375.1 Polaromonas sp. | reverse complement strand
TTGCGTGCTGGCTGCGATGCAAACCGGTTTTGATAATTCGTATTTGCACTTCGTGCAGGACCGCTCGTTGAAGACCCGTGATGCGATCCTGGACCTGCCCTTTAGTGACGACCTTCAAGCTCATTTCGAGGCCATGACGGCTGAGTCACTCGAAGCCCGGAAAAAAATCGAAGCATCCGACGGCATGCCGTTTGAGACTTATCGGCAAAAGTATTTGATTCCCGAGCGGCTTGGCCTTCGGGTTAAAGAGCCAACTGTGGCCTAAAGGGGTCATCACAGCCGGGACGGGCATTTCTAATAACGAGAAGTGCTCTGTAAGCCCGGTGTACGGGTGCAAGCAGCTATGGAAAAAGTAGCGAGTGAGCGTAGGATGCGGGTCGCTGGCAGTGATAAACCGACTTCAGCCCGGCGACTCTTTGACCTTATCACCGGGAGCGACCCAGCCCCACGCGGCCCCCAGCCGTGCATGTCGGCAGACCGAAGGCCGCTATCAAGAGCGCCCCAGCAACTGCATTTCAGCGATACACCACGACGGGAATTTTGCTGTGCGTCAGCACCTTGTTGGTTTCGCTGCCGATCACGACGGCGCGCATCCCGCGCCGACCGTGCGAGGCCAAAAAAATCACATCGCAGCCGCGTTCTTGAGCGGTTTTGACAATTTCCTCGTAGGGGTGTTCGTTGCTGCGGTGTAGCAGCTCGCACGCCACGCCAGCCTGCTCGGCCGCATCCTTCAGCACACGCAAATTGCGCTCTGCCAGCTCTTCGGCCTGCCGCACGTAGTCATCGGCCGAACTGCCGACCTGCATGGCATCAATCGCAAAGTAATGAAACGGCATGGTGACGGTCAAGCCGGTGATTTTTGCGTCGATTTCCTTGGCAAACTTCACGCCACTGGTGATGGCCAATTTCGACAGCTCAGAGCCATCGGTGGGGATCAGGATATGTTTAAACATGGCAGCGCCTCGTTAATAGTTGTTGAAGAAGTCACCAAGGCGCCGCATGCGGCGCATGCGGCGCAGTCGGCAGGGCAGACAGCCACAGAGTTCTCACATGGCGTTAGTCTGATCATCGCGCCGCGTCGAAGTCGCACTGCGCGATGACAAATTAATTCTAGGCCGCTGTAGCGCCGTGTTCAAGCGCGTATTGCGCGTTGCGCTGAGGCTGGCGCACCGTCCTACACTTGAGCTTGTGCAGGGGTGATTCTGCGGGCACTGGTGGATTCTTCCAGCTTGTGACACCAGCTTCGCAAGAGTCGCCGCCACCCATGTGCCGTTGCGGCGCCGTAGCGTGCCAATCAACGGCCACGTCCGTTCCCACATCCATTCCCATTTCCCGGCACGGACCAAGAAAGAAAATACCGATGGCGATTCAGTGGTTTCCAGGGCATATGCACCTGACCAAAAAGGCAATAGAAGAGCGCATTCGCGAAATCGATGTGGTGATCGAAATGCTCGACGCCCGCTTGCCAGGCTCCAGCGCCAACCCGATGCTGGCCGGGCTGACGGGCAGCCGGCCTGGCCTGAAGGTGCTCAACAAGCAAGATCTGGCCGACCCGGCACGAACAAAGCTGTGGTTGGCGCATTACAACGCGCTGCCCGCCACCCGGGCCATCGCGCTGGATGCGAGCGAGCCCGCGCCCGCGCGGCGGCTGATTGCGGCCTGCCAGGCGCTGGCACCAAACCGGGGCGGCATGACCAAGCCGATGCGGGTACTGATTTGCGGAATTCCGAATGTCGGTAAATCAACGCTGATCAACACGCTGATCGGCAAGCGC
>JANOOO010000064.1:0-3816 GCA_031421375.1 Polaromonas sp. | reverse complement strand
CCGGTCTGGTTGCAGTCGTCGTCGATGGCCTGCTTGCCCAGAATGACGAGTTGTGGCTGCTCTTTTTCGACCAGCGCCTTAAGCAGCTTGGCAACGGCAAGCGGTTGCAGCTCTTCAGCGGTCTCGACCAGAATGGCGCGGTCAGCCCCGATGGCCATCGCAGTGCGCAGCGTCTCCTGGCACTGCAGCACGCCGCAGCTCACCGCGATGATTTCGGTGACGCCGCCCTTTTCCTTGAGGCGTGTGGCTTCTTCGACAGCAATCTCGTCGAAGGGGTTCATGCTCATTTTGACGTTGGCAATATCAACGCCCGAACCGTCGGACTTGACGCGCACCTTGACGTTGTAGTCAACGACCCGTTTAACGGGAACCAGAACCTTCATGGGCGTACTCCAGGGGGGTTAAAACGATGAAAAATAAAAAAGAACGGTCGTTCTATTTTTGGATTATAGGAATAAGCAAAAAGCCAGCAAATTAGAGCACCGTGTTGCGCGCATCGCCGGGTGAGCCGGCTAAATCCCGGCTAAACCGGCTAAACCGCTCCGCCCGGTGCGGCTGGCCGCTCGGCAGCGCCGACGTTATGAACCACCCGCTGCGGGAAAGCGATGCCAATGCCGTGCGCGCGCAGCGAAGCCAGCACGTCCAGGTTGATCAGCGAGCGCAGGTTTTGCTGGCCGTTTTCGGCGTCGGCAATCCAGTATTCGAGCGTGAACTGCAGGCCGTCGGGGCCGAGCGCAGTCAGGTTGGCGGCCGACGGCGGGTCACTGATTACGCGGGGTTGCCGCCGCGCAGCGGCTAGCAGCAGGTGCATGACCTGCCCGGCGTCGCTGTCGAAAGCCACCGTCACCGCCGTAGTCAGCATGACCCGCGTGTCGAAGGACGACAGGTTTTCAACCCGGTTGTTGATAAACATTTCATTCGGCACGATGGCGTCGCGCCCGTTGACGGCCCGCACGACGGTGTAGCGGGCGCGGATGTCGGTGATGCGCCCTTCAAAAATATCGACCTTGACGTTGTCGCCGATGCGCACACTGCGCTCGGCCAGAATGACAAAGCCGCTGACGTAACTGGCGACCAGCTTTTGCAAACCCAGCCCCACGCCGACGCCAATCGCACCGCCGAGCACCGACAAGGCCGTCAAATCAATGCCGACCGCCGACACCGCGACCAGCAAGCCGACGAACATCAGCACCACGCGCGCCGCGTTGCTTGCGGCCTTGCGCAGCGACAGGTCGCCGCCGCTGGCCGAGCGCAGCAGCCGGGCCTCGATGGCCGCAGAAATCCACAGCGCGATCAGCAGCACCACACCGGCCGTGACGGCCCCTTCAAGCAGCGTGCGCAGCGACAGGTAAGACTCGCCTACTTTCCATTCGATGTCGTCGAGCTCATCAAGCATCAGCGGCAGCAGGCCGCTCAGCCACAGCACCAGGCCGAGCCAGATGACCCACGAAATGGTTCGCTCTAACGCGCGCACCAGCGGCGCATTTTTGTACGCCACCTGCAACACCTTGACGCCGAGGCGGATCAGCGCGAGCGCCAGCAAAATCGGTATCGCAACCTTGAACACCACCAGCGTGAAGTAGCTCTTGAGCAGCCACTGCGTGGAGAAAGCCAGCGTGAGCAGCAGCAGCGGGAACAGCACGCCGTCGCCGATGCGCTCGCCAAACCACACCGACGACGCGTTGGGAAAGCGCCGCCTGCGGCCGAGTGCCCGAACGCCCAGCCATGACATCGCCACGCAGGCCGCGAGGGCCGCGAGCTCAATCAGCGCAGTGGGCTGCGACAGAGCAGCCAGCCACGACTGCATGCTGTCCATGTTCTCGGGCGGGGATGCTGCGGCGACAAACTTCAACGCGGCAACGCCGGTCATGAAAATCTCCTTTTTATTCTTTGGGAAGGTGCGACGCCACGCTAGACGCGGCGGGCTACAGGCGATGCGCCTCGCACGCGGCCCCGCCTACAAATCGGCGAGAACCCGGATGTGCGCCTCAACACTGCGCGCGAGAGCCTTGAGGTTGTAGCCGCCTTCAAGCGACGAGACAATGCGGCCTTTTGAATGGCGCGCGGCAACGGCTTTGAGCTGCTGCGTGATCCACGCGTAATCGGCTTCGACCAGGCCCATCTGGCCCAACTCGTCGTCGCGGTGCGCGTCGAAACCGGCGCTGATGAAAATCATCTCGGGCTTGAAGGCTTCGAGGCGCGGAAGCCAGACGCGCCCGATCATCTCGCGCACCGCCGGGCCTTTGCTGTAGGCGGGCACGGGCACGTTGAGCATGTTGTCGGCGGGCCCCTCGGTGCCGCTGTAGGGGTAGAACGGGTGCTGGAAAAAGCTGATCATCAACGCGCGCTCGTCGCCGCTCAAAATGTCTTCGGTGCCGTTGCCGTGGTGTACGTCAAAGTCGATCACCGCCACGCGCGCCAGACCATGGCGCTCCAGCGCGTATTTGGCAGCGATGGCCACGCTGTTGAGCAAACAAAAACCCATGGCCCGATGCCGCACCGCGTGGTGGCCGGGCGGGCGCACCGCGCAAAAAGCGTTTTCCATTTCACCGGCCATCACGGCATCGGTTGCGGCTACCACCGCGCCTACGGCACGCAACGCGGCGTTCCAGCTATGCACATTGAGCGCGGTGTCGGGGTCGAGCTGTGCATAGCGCGGGCCGCCCGCGTCAATCTCGTCACCCAGCGTTTCGCTCAGGCCGCGCAGGGCCGCGACCATCATGCGGTCGTGGCCGAGTTCAACGTCACTCAATGAGGCGAATGGCGCTTCGCGCTGCATCAGCGCGTCAAGAACGCCGGTGGCAAGCAGCCAGTCATCAATCGCGTCAAGTCGCTCGGGGCATTCCGGGTGGCCGGGGCCCATTTCGTGCTTCTTGCAGTCGGGGTGGGTGAAGTAGCCAGTCGCGTTCATCAGTTAAATTTTTCAAAAATTACGTTATGGTTCAATTCAAACATGCCCGTAAAACAAAGACTTCAAGCCCTCTTAAATCAGCTTAACACGGTGATTGTTGGCAAGCCCGCGCAAGTCAGCGACTGCGTGGCCTGCCTGCTGGCAGGTGGCCACCTGCTGATCGAAGACGTTCCCGGCGTCGGCAAAACGACGCTCGCGCATGCGCTGTCGCGCTCATTCGGCCTGCAGTTTTCGCGCGTGCAGTTCACCGCCGATTTAATGCCCAGCGACCTGTCGGGCGTGTCGATCTACCAGCGGCAAAAAGAAGGTTTCGTCTTTCACCCCGGTCCGATTTTTGCGCAGGTTTTGCTGGCCGACGAGATCAACCGCGCCAGCCCCAAAACGCAGAGCGCGCTGCTCGAAGCGATGGAAGAAAAGCAAGTCACGGTTGAAGGCGCAACGCGGCCGCTGCCGCAGCCGTTTTTTGTCATCGCCACGCAAAACCCGTATGACCAGCTCGGCACCTACGCGCTGCCCGAGTCGCAGCTCGACCGCTTTCACATGCGGATTTCGCTCGGCTACCCCGACCGCGCTGCCGAACGCGAACTGCTTCGCGGCACCGACCGGCGCGAGATGGTCGAGAGCCTGCAGGCGGTGCTGGCGCCGCTTGACTTGCTGGATCTGCAACAGCAGGTGCAACAGGTGCATGCCGCCGAGCCGCTGATCAACTACCTGCAGGATCTGATCGCCGCAACCCGCTCGGGCCGCTGGTTTTTGCAGGGCCTGAGCCCGCGCGCCGGCATCGCCATCATGCGGGCCGCGAAGGCGCAGGCATTTCTGAAGCAGCGCGACTACGTCGCGCCCGACGACATTGCCGCCGTGCTGCCGCAAACAGCCGCGCACCGGCTGATACCCGTCAGTGATGC
>JANOOO010000063.1:0-10180 GCA_031421375.1 Polaromonas sp. | reverse complement strand
GTGCCAGCGTCTCCGCCCGCTTGCCAGCACCGCTGGCAATGGCGTCGAGGATGGCCACATGCTCGTCCCAGACGTCGCGCGGCTTTTCGTCGCGCAGCAACACCTGCCCCATCACCTGCTGCATGCAAATCAAATGTGGGCTCAGCGCCGGCGCGATAAGCGAATTGCCCGACATGGCATGGACGAAATCATGGAAACGCATGTCGGCGGCAATCATCTTCTGCACCTGGCCTGTTGCAACGGCCTTGCGGCCGGCTTCAATCAGCGCCGGCCCCTGGCGCGCCGCTTTTTCAGGGTTGAGCTCGGCAGCTCTGCGACAGGCCAGACCTTCAATGACAGCGCGCATTTCGTAGATGTGCCGGATATGGTCAGGGTCCAGGCGGGCGATCACCAGGCGGCGGCCTGGCGCATCGCGCAGCACGCCCTGACTGAGAAGAAGTTGGAGCGCCTGCTGCACCGGTTGGCGTGAAACCCCGAGTTTTTGCGCAATTTCCTCTTGCACCACGCGCTCGCCCGGGGCCAGTTTGCCGGACGCAATTTCTTCGATAAGTGCCTTGCGCACTTGCTCGACGAGATTGGGTTTTGGCAACAGGGTTTTCATGGGAAGGTGCTCGTGCAGTGCATTGTGGGAATTGAGTTTTGTCGGGCTTGCTGCCTGCCTGAGGACCGGGCCTGGCCTCATTTGACCAAACATGCAATCAGAATTCCGAATTCAGAAAACAGTTTAGGTTAAAGCGGATACCCAACTCTGAATTCAGCATATCGGCTTTCACCGAAGCTCAAGTCAAGCCAGCTACAAGCTGCCTTGTGCGTACACGCTACCCCGGTGATTGCTCTTCGCCGTGTCATGCAACTGCAACCAAACTGACACGCTCGCGTCACGGCCAGCCCGCCTACTACGGGCATGAACATTGATAGCCACCTTCTCAAGCTGCATCAGCCCATGCATACGCCGCTGGCCGGGCCGCTGCCCACGTCACCGCTTGAACGGGACAGCCTGGGTGCCGCGCCGGCCTGGGCCTCGTCTGCACGCGAGATTGACCGGCAGTGCCTGCGCGTCCTGCACTGCACCGCGCGGGCACTGGCCGCCGGTGCGGGCGGGCTGCGCTTTACGCCGGGTGCAAGGCCGTGGCTTGATGGCCTGGTTCCAGCTGCCGCGATGCCGTCGGGGCAGGGCGGGGGAGGCCGACACGCGTCGTCGCCGGAGTTGCGCTCTTGAAAGCCCGCCAGTCAGCCCCGCCGCCGGGGCTTTTTTTCGCCGCTGCGTGGCAGGGCCGTTGAAACCATCATGACCAGGAGAACACCATGAAAGAACTGCCCAATCCCACCTTTGCCTTGTCGCCAGTCGCGTCCAGACCTTTTTCACGGGGCTTGCTACATCCACGCGTTAATGCTGTCGTTTCAGCCGCTGTTGAAAAATCCGAACCGGGGAAAATTGCCGTTAGCTGGGCGCGCCATCAAGACGAAGTCCGGCAGGCGCAGCGCCTGAGATACCGGGTTTTCGCGCTCGAGATGGGCGCGATTCTGGGTGGCACCGTGCCGGGCCATGACATCGACCTGTTTGACGACTACTGCGAACACCTGCTGGTGCGCGACGTTGACAGCGGCAGTGTCATCGGCACTTACCGCGTGCTGACACCGACGCAGGCCCAGCGCGTCGGCAGCACTTACAGCGACACCGAGTTCGACTTGACGCGACTGCGCAGCCTGCGCCCCCGCATGGTCGAACTCGGCCGCAGCTGCGTGCATGAAAACTACCGCCACGGCGGTGTGATTCTGGCGCTGTGGGGCGCGCTGGCCGAGTTCATGGCGCGCAACAAGCTTGACACCATGATCGGCTGCGCCAGCATTCCGATGCAGCACCTCGGCACCACCAGCGGCCAGGCGGCGGCCAGCATCTGGCGGCAGGTGCGCCAGAACCATCTTGCGTCCATCGACTACCACGTCACGCCGCGTTTGGCCTTGCCGGTCGAGCAGCTCGACGCCTCACTCGACATCGAGCCACCCGCACTGATCAAAGGCTATCTGCGGCTGGGTGCAAAGGTGCTCGGCCCACCGGCCTGGGATCCCGATTTCAATTCGGCCGACCTGCCGATGATGATGCGCATTGCGGACCTGCCGATGCGCTACAAAAAGCACTTTTCCAGCGGGTCTGCTGGTCGGCAGCCGAGCGCGGGTCTAACCGGCAAGCGTTGATGCAGACCCTGTTCGACTCCATCTCCGCGCCCGGCCCTGAGCTGCGGTCGGGTCTGCCATGGGTGCAGCTTCCCGTGTCCGGCGAGGCCGCCCAGGGTGCGGGCGATGGGCCTGACAACGCAGGCGACGACGCGGCGGTGCGCCAGCGTTACCGCAGCATCTTCATCTCCGATCTGCACATGGGCACACCCGGCTTCCAGGCCGAGGCATTGCTGGATTTTTTACGCGCCCACCCCAGCGACAACCTCTACCTGGTGGGCGACATCGTCGATGGCTGGCAACTGCGCCGAAAATGGTTTTGGCCGCAAGCGCACAACGATGTCGTGCAAAAGCTGCTGCGCCGCGCGCGCAAAGGTTGCCGTGTGATCTATGTGCCGGGTAACCACGATGAGTTCGCGCGCGGCTTTATCGGCCACAGTTTCGGCGGCATTGAGGTGGTTGAAGAAGCCGTGCATGTGACCGCCGACGGGCGGCGGTTGTGGGTGATTCATGGCGACTATTTCGACGCCGTGGTGCAGTGCGCGAAATGGCTGGCCTATGTCGGCGACAACCTCTATGAGTTCACGCTCAAGCTCAACCGGCACCTGAACCGCGTGCGGACCCGCTTTGGCTTGCCGTATTGGTCATTGTCGAATTACCTGAAGCACAAGGTCAAAAGTGCGCTCAATTACGTGACCGACTTTGAGGTGGCGGTGGCCAGGGAAGCGCGTCGGCGCGGCCATCACGGTGTGGTGTGCGGTCATATTCACCGCGCCGAAATTCGCGACATTGATGGCGTGCTGTATTGCAATGACGGCGACTGGGTCGAAAGCCGCACCGCGCTGGTCGAGCATGACGACGGCCGACTGGAGCTGCTGCACTGGACGGGGGCGAGCGCTGCTTTGGCGCTAGCGCCGCGTGCGGCCACCGCATGAAGCTGGCGCTGGTCACCGACGCCTGGCAACCGCAGGTCAATGGAGTGGTGACGACACTGGTTGAGCTGGTGCGCGAGCTTGAAGGCCGGGGCCATCGGGTCGAGGTGATTCATCCCGGCTTGTTCAAAACCCGTCCTTGCCCGGGTTATGCCGGCATTGACCTGGCAGTCCGGCCCGCGCGGGCGCTGCGCGCGCAGCTTGATGCCTGTCGGCCCGACGCGATTCACATTGCCACCGAAGGGCCGCTGGGCTGGGCCGCGCGGCGCTACTGCCTGCAGGACGGCCTGCAGTTCAGCACCGCGTTCCACACCAAATTCCCTGAAATCCTGAAGGCAGCGCTGAAGATTCCCCTGGCCTGGGGTTATGCGCTATTTCGGCAGTTCCACAAACCCTCGGCGGGCGTCATGGTGCCGACCGAGGGCGTGCTGCGCATGCTGCAGCAGCGCGGGTTTCGCAATCTGCGCAGCTGGACGCATGGCGTCGATACCCGCCTGTTTGCCTTTCAGGCGAAAGCCCGCCTTTATCCGCAGCTGGGCACACTCGCGCGGCCGGTTTCGTTATTTGTTGGCCGAGTGTCTTACGAAAAAAACATCGAGGCGTTCCTGAAGCTCGATATTCCCGGCACCAAGCTGGTGTGCGGTGTGGGGCCGCTGGAAGCGTCGCTGAAGACGCGCTTTCCACAGGTCAGGTGGATGGGCTTGCTGCAGCGCGAAGAATTGGCGCGGGTCTATGCCGCAGCCGATGTGTTTGTATTCCCGAGCCGGTCGGAAACCTTCGGCCTGGTGATGCTCGAAGCCATGGCCAGCGGCACGCCAGTTGCAGCCTATCCGGTCGATGGGCCGCTGCAGGTGCTGGCAACATCGGCTGGCTGCCCGGCCGGTGGAGTCATGAGCGACGATTTGCGCAGCGCGGTGGCGCTGGCGCTGGAAGTGCCGCGCTATGAAGCGCGGCAGCGCGCGCTGGCCTTCAGCTGGGGTCGCGCGGCGCAGTTATTTGAAAGTTTTTTGGTCGATGTCCGTGCTGGCGAGAGCGGCCGCCCCGCCGTCCCCGGCACAGGTGCAGGGGCGGGGACAGGTCGCAATGCTGTCACACCATTGTCATAATGTTTCTCAACACTTGCCCCACCTATAACGACCTGTCCGAAGCGCTGAAAAGCCAGCCGAAAACCTTACGTGAATCAACCCGACAGAGATCCGCCTTCCGAAATGCCCAATCCTGCAGCAGCAGCTGCGGCAGCTACCGGTGCGAGCGCCGAGCCATTTCAATTTCTTGACCGCGACCACAGCATTCTGGCGTTCAACGAACGCGTGCTCAGCTGGGCCAGTCGGGGCGACGTGCCGCTGCTCGAACGCCTGCGCTATCTGTGCATCGTGTCGTCCAACCTCGACGAGTTTTTTGAAGTCCGCGCCTCGCCCCATTTGATGGCCGCTCAAAGCGGCGACGCGAAAGGCGTGTACTCGGCGCAGAGCTTCACCGAACTGGCTGTGCTCGCACATGACATGGTGGCGCGCCAGTACGCGCTCTACAACGACGCGCTGTTGCCCGCGTTTGCCAGCCACGGCATTCGCGTGGTCTCGCATGGCGAGCGCAATGACGTGCAGCGTCGCTGGGTGCGCGACTATTTTGAAACGCAGGTGCGCCCGCTGCTGGTGCCGGTCGGGCTGGATCCCTCGCATC
Source organism: Polaromonas sp. (assembly GCA_031421375.1). Classification (GTDB taxonomy): domain Bacteria; phylum Pseudomonadota; class Gammaproteobacteria; order Burkholderiales; family Burkholderiaceae_C; genus Polaromonas. The sequence goes on along the minus strand of JANOOO010000063.1, from coordinate 5,393 downwards.
CGTTCCCGCAAGTCGCCAACAAGTCGCTTAACTTCATCGTGCGTTTGGGCGGCAAAGACGCTTTCGGCCGGGCCAATGAAATTGCTATCGTCAAGGTGCCGCGCGTGTTGCCGCGCTTTAACGCAATGCCTGGGAATATCGGCAAGGCGCGCCTGCTTTTTGTTTCGCTGTCGAGCGTGATACGCGCGCACCTGACCGATCTGTTTCCGGGCCGCGAGGTAATTCATTTTTCGCAGTTTCGGGTCACGCGCCATTCCGATTTGGCGGTCGATGAAGACGACGTGAAGAACTTGCGCACCGCATTGCGTCTGGGGCTGGAGCAACGTCACTACGGTCAGGCCGTGCGGCTGGAGGTGTCGGCCGGTTGCTCTGACTTTCTCGCCGACTTTTTGTTGACGCAGTTCGGATTGCCGCAGGGCGCGCTGTACCGGGTGTCGGGGCCGGTGAACCTGGTACGGCTGACGCAACTGGTCGATTTGATTGATCAGCCCGAATTGCTGTTCCCGCGCTACCCAGCGTCGTACCCTTTGCAGTTGCAACCGGGTCAGTCGTTCTTCAAGCGGCTGCAGTCCGGCGACGTGTCGATCCACCAGCCTTTCGAGAGTTTTGACGGCGTGCTCGACTTCCTGCGTGAGGCAGTCAATGACCCGGCCGTGCTGGCTATCAAGCAGACGATTTACCGCACCGGCCCTGACTCCGAATTGATGCTGCTGCTGCGCGAAGCGGTTCGCCTCGGCAAGGAAGTGACGGTGGTCGTTGAGCTCAAAGCGCGCTTCGACGAAGAGGCCAACATCAATTGGGCCGAGATGCTGGAGTCGATTGGCGCGCAGGTCGTTTACGGCGTGGTTGGCCTGAAAACCCACGCCAAGATGCTGCTGGTGACGCGCCGCGAGGGACGGGTGCTGCGGCGTTACGCCCACCTGTCCACCGGCAACTACAACCCGCGCACAGCGCGTCTGTACACCGACATCAGCTACCTGACCGCCAACGACAAGCTCACCGCCGACATCGACCATGTCTTCGTGCATCTGGCCAGCCAGAGCCGCTTGCCCAAGCTGCATCATTTGTGGCTGGCACCGTTTCACTTGCAGCGCAAGCTGATTGAGAAAATTGGCGCGCTGGCCGACGCTGCCGCGCAGGGCCAGTCGGCGCGCATCGTGCTGAAAATGAATGCGCTGACCGACGAAGCACTGATTCTTGCGCTGGTACGCGCCGGGCAGTGCGGCGTCAAGATCGACCTGATCGTGCGTGCTGCCTGCATGCTGCCCGCGCAGGTGGTGGGCGTAACTGACAACATTCGCGTGCGCTCGGTGGTCGGCCGGTTTCTGGAGCATTCGCGGGTGTTTTATTTCTCCTGCGGTGCCGACGAATCACTGTATCTGTCAAGCGCTGACTGGATGAACCGCAACATGCTGCGCCGTGTCGAGCTGGCCTGGCCGGTGATCGACCCGGTGCTGCGCCAGCGCATCATCGATGAATGCCTGGTCGCTTACCTGCACGACCGCAGCGATGCCTGGGATTTGCAGGCCGATGGCAGCTATCGCCACGTACTGGCCGGTGGCGAGAAGCCAGGCCCGGGCGCGCAGGCCGCGTTGATGGCGCGTTATGCGTCGTCGCCGCGCGTCGATTGACCCGCATGGACTTGCTGCTGTGGCGTCATGCCGAGGCTGAAGATCTTGTCGGCTCGGGCACGTCAGCGGACAGCGACCTGGAGCGGGCGTTGACGCCGCGCGGCGACAAGCAGGCCGCACGCATGGCAGCCTGGCTGGACCGCCAGTTGCCCGAAGGAACGCGAATCCTTGTCAGCCCGGCGCGCCGCTGCGAGCAAACCGCGCTGGCGCTGGGCCGCAAGCATCGCATTCGTGCTGAGTTGGCTCCGGGCGCAACGGCTGCGCAGGTGCTTGAGCTGGTGCAGTGGCCACTGGCCAAAACTCCGGTGCTGGTCATTGGCCACCAGCCGACCTTGGGGCAGGTGATTGCGCAGTTGCTGGGCTTGCAGGAGAGCGATTGCCCGGTCAAAAAAGGCGCGGTGTGGTGGCTGCGCACCCGCGAGCGCGACGGGCAGATGAAGGCTGTCGTCGTCGCGGTCCAGTCACCTGACGCGCTTTGACTTCGGCTGCGAATACTCAGGGCGGGTCGAGCGTCAGCGTCCAGGGCGTTTTCTGCCACGCGAGCGCTTCCTGCTGCAAAAGCCAGGCCGATTGCGGGAAGGCGATGCGCCAGGCTTTACGCGTGTAGAGACAAAAGGCTTTCGCCGGCTCGTCCGAGTCCTCCAGGCGCAGCCCGTCGAAATCAGGATCCCGCCGGGCATGGCACAAGATGACGGCCAGGCGCAGGCAAAGCAATTGCACGATGAACACGCGGTCTTCAAAGTCAGCCTCCAGCTTGCGCAGCTTGCCGCGGTGGCCCAGCACCAGCAGGCTCAGGCGGTGCAGTTCGGGCAAGGAGAAGCCGGGCGCATCGACGTTGTCGAGAATGTAGGCACCGTGCTTGTGGTAGTCGCTGTGCGAGATGTTCGTGCCGATCTCGTGCAACTGCGCGGCCCAATTGAGTTTGCGCTCGGCGCGCGCCGAGTCACCCCCGGCGAGGCCGATGCGCGTCATCAAGAACAGGCTGCGTGAGACCTTGCCGACTCTCGCGGCCTGCGCAGCGTCTGCGGCGAAACGGCTTCCCAGCCGCTGCACGGTCTTCGAGCGCAGGTCGGTCAGGTCGTGCTCGCGGTCGAGCAGGTCATACATCGCGCCGTGGCGCAGCGCGCCCTGTGCCGCGTGCAGTTCGTGCAGCCCTAGCAGATCGAAGGCCGCGCGCAGCACGCTAAGCCCGCCGCCGATGACGCTGCGGCGGTCCTCCTTCATGCCGTCGATCTTCAGGCGCTCGGCGTTTTGCGCCTTGATGAGTCGATCAAGCAGCCAGTCCAGGCCGGGCCGCGTAATCTGGCCGGCTGGCCAGCCTGCTGCGGCCAGCACGTCACAGACCGCGCCGATGGTGCCCGAAGAGCCATAAGCCACTTGCCAGCTTGATGCAGGGTAGGCGTCAATGGCTTCGTCGAGGATGGCCTTGGCGGCGACTTCAGCGGTCTCAAATGCCTTGGCGTTGAATGCGCCGGCGGGAAAGTATTTCATCGACCAGGCCACACTGCCAACGCGGTAAGAGCCCATCGTCAGCGGCTCCAGACCGCGTCCGACGATCAGCTCGGTCGAGCGTCCGCCGATGTCAATCACCAGCCGGCTTTCGTTTGACTGAGGCAGGTTGTGCGCCACGCCCTGGTAGATCAGGCGGGCCTCTTCCTGGCCCGAAATCACGTCGATGGGGAAGCCGAGGACTTGATGGGCGCGCGACAAAAATTGTTCGCGGTTGCGGGCCTCGCGCAGGGTTTGCGTGGCAACGGCGCGAACCTGCTTGGGTTTGAAGCCCGCCAGCCGTTCGCCGAAGCGCGCCAGGCAGTCCCAGCCACGCTGCATGGCATCAAAGGTGAGGTTGCGGTCTTCGTCCAGGCCATTGCCCTGGCGCACCGTTTCCTTGAGGTATTCAGTGCGCTCGATGCGCCCGTGCTCGAAACGGCCAATCTCAAGGCGAAAGCTGTTTGAGCCTAAATCGACGCCGGCCAGCAGGGTTCCGTTTTGCATGCCGGAGTATATTTTTTTATGGTCGCAGGCCATCTCGGCGGCTGAGAATGGTCCGCTCACTGAATGAGTCTGACCCGGGTCGGGACGCCGGGGTTTTTGCCATCTAGTGAGCCGTTCAGCCAATCACCCGGCCGTCAGCCGACAGCATGGACTGCGTGACGTATTGACTGCTGCGGCGCTGGACGTTGAATGCGATGCGAAAGCCGCCTACGTCGCGGTCGGCGCGTTTCTGAAAGGCCGCGAGTGCGGTGGAACGCGCCAGCTTGCCTTCCATCGCTGCCAGAACCTCAAACGTGTAGCGCCCTGCAATGAAGCCGGCCAGGCTTAATGCGGTGGGGGGCTCGTCAAACAGGCGGGCCAGCACTTCCCGGAAATGGCGGGCCACGGGCAGGTTGGAGTTCACCGCCGGCACCGGCTGGGTCGCAATGACAGGCGTGCTGCGGGCGGCGCCCATTTGCACCAACGTTTGCAGGTTCACGTCAGCCAGCGCGACCAGATAACGCTGGCGCGATTGTTTGTCCAGGCCCTGGGTGAATTCAGCCAACTCCGGTGTGCCGCCCACAAACAACAACACGGCCGGTGTGGTCGAGCTCATGCGTTGACCGAGCACACGCAAATCGCCGCCACCGTGAAACGATTGCAAGCGCAACTGCATGTGGCTTGCAATGCGTTGCATGTCTGCCTGATGGGTGGCCTGATGCTGAGGTGAGGCATAGACGACGCCCAGTTCTTTAAGCCCCATCACCGACAGTGTTTTCAGGGCATAGGCGATTTGTTCCTGACGCCCGGAAAAAATCGGAAAGGTTTGCTCGCCCAGATTGATGCCCGAGCTTTGCAGCCAGGGCGCGACCTGCGCGATATCCAAGGGCTGGGTCAATGAGGCAGACAGCATCTGCGTTGCCAGACCGTCGCCTACCGTACCGGACAGTGCGATGCAGGCCGGGTTGTCTCGAATGGAGTCGATGGCCAGACGCACGCTGGCGGGGGTGCCATCGGTCTCAAGTGACAAGTGCTCTACCTTTTTCCCGCGAATGCCGCCGCGTGCGTTGATGTCCTGCCAGGCCGCGCGCGAACCGATCAGGAAATCTTTTGAGACATCTTGTTGATCCTGCGAAAAATCGACGAGTTGGGCAACGACGATGCTGCGCACGGGCGCGGCCGGCCTGGTCGTCTGCGCCCACAAGGGCTCACTCAGTGCCGGTAGGGCCGCAGCCCCGGCGCGAAGGCACAGCCGGCGTGTGCAGGCATTGTTTTGTTCTGACATGGTTTCACCCTCGCCGGGGCCGGAGCCCTGATCTCATTAGTTGCTATTATTTTTGTAGCTGCTTGCGCCCGTGGAATGTCGGCTGTTGGCCTAAAAAGCTTAAATAAATGGCCGGCGCGGCGATCCGGCGCCGCGTGTCAGCGCGGGATCGGTGGCATTAACACCGCATCGACGATGTGTACCACGCCGTTGCTGGCGGCGATATCGGCGGTCTGGACCATCGCATCTTCAACCGTGACAAAGTCACCGGACTTCGACAAAGCCAGATTGGCACTGTTAGCCGTTTTGGTGTTGCCATTTTTCACGTCGGCAGCCATGACTTTCCCGGGAATGACGTGGTAGGTCAAAACGGCTTTGAGTTGGGCGGGGTCCTTGGCCAGCTCATCCATGGTTTTGGCTGGAACCTTGGCGAAGGCGTCGTTCGACGGTGCGAATACCGTGTAGGGGCCAACGGCCTTCAAGGTGTCGCTCAGGCCGGCTTTCACGACCAGGCTGTTCAGGGT
>JANOOO010000062.1:0-2105 GCA_031421375.1 Polaromonas sp. | reverse complement strand
GAGCGCTTCGCTGGCGAACTCGTTGCCGAAGCCACTGAGATAACGGAGGTTTTGCGGGGCCGGTGCGTCAGGCTGGGTCATGACTCGTCACTTTGCAAATGGCGGGCTCGATAGCATCGAGGCGAGCGTTCAATTCATTTCGGGAAGTGCGCCCTGTTGTGCTGTTCGGGGCAAGCGCGTTGTCGCTGATTGTGGCTCCAGGACAATCGGCGTAAACGTAAACATTTTCAATCTCTCCGACAATCCCCGTTATGCCGCAAGCTTCAAAATTCCGGGTCAGGGCAAGGCGCAAACTACAGCGATACCCGCGGGTATCGCGCGCATTGACTGTTATGTTTGGGCCGAATGTGCACAAGTTCGAAACGCGGTCGGTCGTGCCGCATTTAAAGACTTGCGCGTGACAATCCCGACCCGCGCGCTCAGTGCGACCGCCTTCGCCACCTTGTTGCTGATCGCCTTGATGATGGGTGCCAACCACATTGCCGCGCGCATCGCGTTCAACAACGGGGTGGATGTGGCGACGGCGGTGGTGGTTCGCAGCGTCGTCACGGTGCTGGCCATCGTGGCGATTTTGGCGCTGCAGGGCGTGCGGGTGCGCTTCACGGCGCGCCACAAACGCATGCTGCCGCTGATCGGCCTGCTGATCGGCATTCAAAGCCTGTGCCTGTATTCAGCTGTGGCCAGGCTGCCGGTCGCGCTGGCGCTGCTGGCCTTCAACACCTACCCGATCTGGACGGCGCTGTGGGCCTGGGCGCTGTACCGCCAGCGGCCCGAGCGTGCGCTGGTCATCGCGATGCCGGTGATTCTGATCGGTCTGGCGCTGGCGCTTGACGTGTTCGGCGCGGCGTCGGGCCTGGGCGCGGCGGCGCAATGGTCGCGCATCGGCGCGGGTGTGGCTTTCGGGCTGGCGGCCGCTGCCACGTTCGGACTGGCGTTGGTCGTCACGCAGCATGAAGCCGCTGATGTCGATGGCCGCGTGCGCACGGTCACGACGCTGACGCTGGCCGGCCTGGTGGCACTGGCAATGGTCGGCGCGCAGGGCGGCTTTCATCTGCCGCAGGCACCGGCGGGCTGGTGGGGGCTGGCGGTATTGACGCTGCTCTACGGCACGGCCTTCACCATCATGTTCACGGTGCTGCCCAAGCTCGGCGTCGTCGGCAATTCGGCCATCATGAACGTCGAACCGGTGTTCGCGCTGGTGCTGGCCTGGCTGATCCTGGGGCAGACGATTGCGCCGGTGCAGGTAGCGGGTGCGCTGGTGGTAGTGGGGGCGGTGATGGGTTTGGGATTGCGCAGGCGTTAAGCCGGACCTATCGTGGTGCGTGTGGTGCGTGTGGTGCGGGTAAGAAACCGCCGCAAGGTAAATCGCTAAATCTCCTCGCCCACCACCACCACCCGCTGCGCCAGCGCGCACATCAACTCATAACTCACCGTGCCAGCCGCCTGCGCCACCTCGTCGATGGGCAACAGCGCAGCGCCCGGACCCTGGCCCCACAGCGTCACCTCGCTGCCCATTCCCGCGCCGGGCAGCGGCGTCAGATCAACCGTGAGCATGTCCATGCTGACGCGCCCGACCAGCCGGGTGCGAACGCCGGCGACCAGCACCGGCGTGCCGGTGGTGCAGTGACGCGGATAGCCGTCGGCATAACCGCAGGCAACGATGCCGATACGCATGGGTGTGTCGGCGACAAAGCCTGAGCCGTAACCCACGCTGTCACCGGCCACCAGCTCCTGCACGCCGATGACTTTGGAGGCCAGCGTCATCGTCGGCTGCAAGCCCCACTCCAGGGCGCTGTGCAGGGAGAAGTCGGGCGCGCTGCCATAGACCGCGATGCCCGGGCGAATCCAGTCGGACTTGCCGGCCAGCGCTTCGCCGTGACGCAGTACACCGGCGCTGTTGCTGAGCGAACGCTCGCCGGGCAGGTCGTGCGTGACGGCCTCAAACGCCTGCATTTGTGCGGCGATGCCTTTGGCTGTGTCGGCGTCCGAGAAATGCGTCATCAGCGAAATCTCTTCAACCTGCGGCAGCGCATTGAGACGTGTCCAGGCATGGCGGTAGCGTTCGGGTTTGAAGCCGAGCCGGTTCATGCCGGAATTCATCTTCA
>JANOOO010000061.1:0-17202 GCA_031421375.1 Polaromonas sp. | reverse complement strand
TAGTTGAGCTTGAAGTCCTGCGTTCTCAGGGTTTCCAGGGTTTCGACTGCGTTTTTGGCTTCAAGCTCTTGCTTTTCCTTTGCAGCCAACTCGTCTTTCGGCGCGATTAGCAAAACATTGCCTGACTTGCGCATGCCCAGGCTCTTGGCCTGCAAAATGATGTCAAGCGCCTGGTCCCACGGCACGTCCTTCAAGCGAAGCGTGACCGCACCCGTCACCGTGTCGGACGTGACGATATTAAAATTGGTGAAGTCAGCGATGACTTGCAGCAGCGCGCGAATTTCGATATTTTGAAAATTGAGCGACAGTTTTTCACCTGCGTAGCCGGGGCCTTGCGTCAATTTGTTGGGGTCCACTTTTTGCTGGCGCACTTCAAGCACAAACTGGCTGTCGCTTTGGTAGGCGCTGTGCTCCCAGGCACCGCGCGGCTCGACGACCATGCGCACCTTGTCACCCGTTTGGAAAGTCGTCACCGTCTGAATTGGCGTACCGAAATCGGCAACGTCGAGTTTGCGGCGCAAGCCTTCGGGCAGCGCGGTTTTGAGAAACTCGACCACCAGCGTCTGCCCCTGCTGACGAATATCGACGCCGACCTGGTTATTGGCAAGGTCCACCACGATGCGTCCAGCGCTGTCGGCCCCGCGCCGAAAATCAATATCCTTGAGTGGCAGCACATCGCGATTGCGGCTTTCAGCGAATGCGGGCGCAACTGACGCGGCCGCAGGCGCAGCTATGACCGCTTGCTCTAGCGTGATCAGCAGTGACTTGCCTTGAATTTCCGCCTTGTAGGCAGTCGGAGCCTTCAGGTTAAGAACGATGCGGGTTCTTTCACCGGCTTGAATCACATTGGCTGAACGCAGGTTTCCGAAATTCAGGTCCACCGCGCTGCGACCGATGGAGTTGCCTATACCTGGAAAGTCAAGTGCAATTCGCGCGGGGCTTTGAAGAATGAAACCCGTCGGCAACGAAGTCAGCGGTTCGGCCAAATCAATCCGAACCACTTCCGAACTGCCCTGGATGGACCCGGAGATCGATTGAATGGTGTTTTGGGCGTGCGAGACTGCGGGAATAATCAAGGAAGCGAGCGTTAGACCCACCCCAGCAAGCAATTGTGAGAAATGTCGATGAAGCGGGGTTATAACCATGGCTGCCCTGCCCTCGGCAAAGGTCTGTGCTGGTCTATTGTTCATTTTGATCCCTCTAATAATTCTAATGTCGCGCTTCGCTCGATCCATTCGCCAGCAGCGTCCTGCACAATCTCGCGCAAGGCAAGGCCGGTCTCAGTGACCTTGGTCACTCGTCCATAGTTCTGACCCAGATAATTTCCAGCCCTGACCTGATAGATCAGGTTATCGACCCGGACCAATGCAACCGGTTGTCCGACTTTGATCAAACTGCCAACCATTTTTACGGCGTCAAGTGGCGAAGCTTCAAGCGGCTCTTTTCGGCGTGCCAGTTCGGGGGCGATCAAGGCTGCGTTGGAGGTCGCCTGGTTTGAATCCCGCTTCAAAGCCTGCGTCAGTTTTTGATTGCTGAAAGGCTCAATCTGACCTTCGGAGTTATAGGCTTGTGGTGAGAACTTGCTTGGCTCAGGCAAGGGCGTCACGTGGGCTTTTGTGGCCGCTCGCTGCTCGACCATCCAGGTCTGGAGTTCTTCCTGATTGGAAGAGCGGCAAGCCGATAGCCCCGCCACGAGGGCCGATACGCCTAAAAGCGTCAGGAATTGCTGAAATTTCATTTTTTGGCTCCACCCGCCGGAACTGCAGTTTTGCGCTGGAGGGCAACTTCTTCCCCGTCCAGGTAGCGAAACGTTTTTGCAGTCGTATCAAGCACCAGGTTGCCATCTTTTCCCGGCATCAGCGTCATATTATTGAGAGTGACAATGCGCGACAGATTGGCAATGTCAGCAGCGAATGCGCCAACGTCGTGGTATTTACCAGTGACGCGTACGGATATTGGCAACTCTGCGTAATACTCTTTTACGCTAATCTGCCCTGGTTTGAAGAGCTCAAACTGAAGGCTTCGACCCAGACCAGCCTGATTAATATCCGATAGAAGTGCATCCATTTCTGCTTTGCTGGGAAGCTGCTTTTCAAGCTGGGTCACATATTGCTGAACCTGCTCACGCTGCTTTTTCAGCGCTTCCAGATTGACGGCCTGAACCAGTTTTTTCTGATAATCCTGCCTGAGGACGACCTCTTTTGCGGCCTCTGCTTGCAACTCCTCTTCAGAGGCGCTGAGCCATAGAAACCAGAGTGCTCCCACAACCAGTGCAGTCACAGTCAGGCAAAGCAGATATCGGGGGACCGTAGGCCAGGATGGCGGATCGTTGGGGTTCAGCCCGGTGAACTGCGCTTTCAGGTTATCCTGAATAGACGCAAAATTAATGGGTGCTTTTACTGTTTTGACCATGGTGACGCTCTTGATTACGCTCTCGACTACGCCGGACTCAAGCTTTTACTTGAGCGGAGGCTGCAGTAGCTGGCTTGACGGCACCGGGCAGACCTTCTTCTGCTTTCGGTACCGCTGGTCGTTTTAATCCGACCCTCATCGAAAAATTGGCCACGCGACGCTGATCTCGCTGGCTCAAAGTCACGTTGCCCGCAGTAATTTCAACCAGCTCAGGCTTGGTCAGCCAGACACTGTTATTCGAGAAATTTCGCAGTACCTCAGATACGCGCTCGTTTGACTGCGCTACGCCGGTGATTAGCACGGTCTGATTTTCCTGCTTCATACTGTTGATATAAACACCATCCGGCAGCTGCCTGGTCAGTTCTGCTAGGAGATAAACTGGCAAATTGCGGTTGCCCTGCAGATCTTCAACGGCGTTCTGCCTTGCCCGCAACGACGCGATTTCGGCTTGCAGCGTCGCGATGTCTTTAATCTGCGAATCGAGCTTGGTTATCTCTGCTTTCAGATATTCGTTTTGCCCGCGCTGTGAATCAAGCTGGGTCAGATACCAGGAATACACGGCGCCGCTGATGACGAGGCCGAAAACAGCCGAAAGCGTAAGCGTCGCGTAAAACGCCTCGCGCCTGCGCTTGCGCGCCGCTTCCCGGTGCGGCAGGAGGTTGACTAATATCATTGCACGAACCTCCGCAATGCCAGACCGCACGATGTCAGATACGACGATGCTTCACGACGGATTTTCTTTTCGCGAATTCCACCGCCTACATCCATTCCTTCAAACGGATTGGCCACCAGGCAGGCAAATGAGGTTTGCTGCGTGACAGCCTCGGTCAAACCAGGAAGAGAAGATGAGCCGCCCGCGAGCAGGACGTAATCAACCTTGTGATGCGGCGTGCTGGTAAAGAAAAATTGCAGGGCACGACCGATCTCTTGAGCCAGGCTATCTACAAAGGGACGCAAGACGCCCGTTTCATAGTCTTCGGGCAGATCGCTATTGCGCTTTTTATTCTCGGCCTCATCGGCTGAAAAACCATACTGTCTGACTATTAGCTGGGTTAACTGTGCGCCGCCGAAAGCCTGATCACGCTCATAAAGCACATTGTCGTTTTTCAGCACCTGCATGCTGGTGGTTGATGCGCCCACTTCAAATAACGCAACCATCGCGTTTTCGCCGCGATTCGGGAAACTCTCAATCAGGCGTGTCGTCGCCATGCGCGATGCATAAGATTCGACATCAAGAATGACAGGCTTCAGGCCAGCGGCCTCAGCCAGTCCCTGGCGATCTTGAACTTTTTCTTTACGTGACGCTGCAATTAAAACTTCAATGTCGCCGGTTGAGTTGGCGCTCGGACCGACCACACAAAAGTCAAGACTGACTTCGTCAAGCGAAAACGGAATGTATTGATTGGCTTCCGTCTGAACCTGCTCTTCAAGTTCGATTTCGGTCATCCCGCCCGGCAGGATGATCTTTTTGGTGATCACGGCCGACGCCGGCAAAGCCATTGCCACCTGTTTGGTACGCGTGCCGCTTTTTTTGACTACGCGTTTGATCGCGTCGGCAACTTCGTCAAAGTTTTCGACGTTGCCGTCAACCACCCACCCGTGCTCCAGCGGTTCGATGGCGCAGTGATCAAGCACGAACTTGCCAGCCGCATCGCGGCTGAGCTCGACCAACTTAACACTTGATGAACTGATATCAATGCCAAGCAAAGCGGGCTGTTGACGTTTAAAAAAAGACCCCAAAGAGATCATGGCGGCTCCGAAACGATGGCTAATTTGTAGCCTTGCAAACCTGAGAAATCGCTTGAATAGTAGCAGCAAGCTCTTTGTACTGTAAGGATTTTTCTGATTCTGGAACGCGCCCATGTTGCCTAAATCCGACGACTTTTCGGTGCGCCAATCCTGCAAGCGCTGGTAAGTTAGCGTTGGCAAAGGTAAAAATAAAATTGCCGATGTTCGTTGCGATACAAGTATTCAGTTCGGGCGTCCGTCAGTCGTCCGCAACATTTTTATAATCGAATAATTTCCCACGACTGACTGCCTGCATGCCCAACACTTCACCCACAAACAGCTCGCCCTCCCCTGCCTGGCGGCGCTGGCTGCTGACAGGCGCCGCGTGGGCCATCGGCACCATTGCAGCGCTTGCGATAGCGCTGGTGCTGTTCGTTGCGGTCGCGCTGGCTGTCGCTTATCCCAACCTGCCTGATATTTCCGAGCTTTCAGACTACCGACCGAAGTTGCCGCTGCGGGTGTTCACGGTCGATGGCGTGATGATTGGCGAATTTGGCGAAGAGCGACGCAAGCTGACGCCGATCAAGGACATCCCTCAGGTCATGAAAGATGCGGTGCTGGCAATCGAAGACGCCCGCTTTTTCTCGCACGGCGGTGTCGATTACCTCGGCGTGATTCGCGCGGGCCTGGCGAATTTGGGTCGCTCCAAAAGTCAGGGCGCATCGACCATCACCATGCAGGTGGCGCGCAATGTCTATTTGTCGGCAGAAAAGAGCTACACCCGAAAAATTTACGAAATCCTTCTTACATTCAAGCTGGAGAACTTGCTTTCTAAAAACCAGATCCTTGAGATCTACATGAATCAGATTTTTCTGGGCAACCGCGCCTACGGCTTCGCGGCCGCATCAGAGGCTTATTTTGGCAAGCCACTCCGAGACATCTCAATCGCTGAAGCCGCCATGCTTGCCGGGTTGCCCAAGGCACCTTCGACCTATAACCCCATCGTCAACCCGAAGCGGGCGCGCTCGCGTCAGCTCTACATCATCGAGCGCATGCAGGAAAACGGTTTTATTACCGCCGAGCAGGCGACAAAGGCGAAGGCCGAGGAGCTGCAGGTTCGCAGCGGCCCCAAAACGGGGGGGATCCATGCCGAGTTCGTCGCCGAGACGGTGCGCCAGCTTGTTTTCAGCCAGTACGGCGACGAGACCTACACGCGCGGGCTCAATGTATCGACGACCTTGCGCTCGACTGACCAAAGCGTTGCCTATAAGGCGCTGCGCAAGGGCATCATGGACTATGAGCGTCGCCAGATTTACCGTGGCCCGGAACGCTTCATCGACCTGCCTGCCAAGAGCCATGAAATCGATGACGCGGTGGACGAAGCCCTCGCTGAAAGCCCCGACAACGACGACGTGATGTCGGCGGTGGTTCTGGACGCCAGCCCGAAGCGCATTCTCGCGATGCGACCCAACAGCGAATCAATCGAGATCACTGGCGACGGCCTCAAGCCCGCGCAGAGCGGCCTGGCAGACAAAGCCGGGCCAAACATCAAAATCCGGCGCGGAGCGCTGATTCGCGTGACCAAGACCGCGAAGAACACCTGGGAGATCACCCAGCTCCCTGAAGTCGAGGGTGCTTTTGTCGCGCTGGACCCGCGCGACGGCTCCATCCGGGCGCTGGTGGGCGGCTTTGATTTTCAGAAAAACAAGTTCAACCATGTGACGCAGGCGTGGCGGCAACCGGGCTCCAGCTTCAAGCCCTTTATCTACTCGGCTGCGCTTGAAAAGGGTTTTACGCCCAGCACAGTAGTCAATGACGCGCCGCTGTTTTTCGACGCGGGCGTGACCGGCGGCCAGCCTTGGGAGCCCAAGAACTACGACGGTAATTTTGACGGCCCGATGAGTCTGCGCACTGGCCTGAAGAAGTCCAAAAACATGGTCTCGATCCGCATCCTGCAGTCAATCGGGCCGTCGAAGGCGCAGGAGTGGATCTCGCGTTTTGGTTTCGAGGCCGATAAACATCCGGCCTACCTGACGATGGCACTGGGCGCGGGTTCGGTCACGCCAATACAGATGGCGACGGCGTACTCTGTGTTTGCCAACGGCGGATACCGCGTGAATCCCTATCTCGTCACGAAAATAACCGACCAGCGCGGCAAGGTTTTGCTCGACATTCAAGCCCCCAAATTGCTTGAATCGGCCCGGACAATTGATGCGCGCAACGCGTTCATCATGAACAGCCTGCTGCAGGAAGTAGCGCGCTCGGGCACTGCCGCCAAGGCCCAGGCCAGCTTGAAGCGGCCTGACCTTTTTGGCAAAACCGGCACAACCAACGACTCCATCGACACCTGGTTCGTCGGCTACCAGCCAACCTTGACGGCCGCCGTCTGGATGGGCTTTGACACACCGAAAAAACTCGGTGACCGCGAAACCGGCGGCGGCCTGAGCCTGCCGATCTGGATCGACTACATGCAGCACGCCCTAAAAGGCGTGCCTGTTTCTGAATACCCGGCACCCGAAGGCGTGACCAACCTGGGCGGCGAGTGGTACTACAACGAATACGCGCGCGGCGGCGGCATCAGCGCGCTGACTGGCGGGCAAGATGCCGCAGGCAACCCCTTGCCTGAAGGCCAGCCGCCTGACTCTGGTGCCAGCCCTGGCCCGGGCGGTGGCATACAGGTGCTGCCGCCGTCAGACGAGAAAAAGCGCATTCTGGATTTGTTCAAGAACTAAATCCAAACTGCCGCATTTCTTTTCTCTTTTTCTCTATATCGCGCCTGTCGGAGCGGATTAAGGGCAACAGTACCGGCCGTCCACTCGCTACCCCCGCGGCGTGAAATCAAGCACTTGTCCCGCCTGATCACTCGCGTAACGCGACAGGCTTTCAAACAGCTCATCGGCGCTTTTAGTGTCGGTCCAGAGCCCCCCGACCAGCCTGTAATGAAAGCCACCAGCGCGGGCGGCCATCCAGATTTCCTGAAGCGGTTTTTGCAGGTTGATGATGATCTGGCTGCGGTTGGGAAAGGTTAGCGTGATCATGCCGCCCGAGCGCTGGTTGTCGATGTCGGCCTCGGTCTCTTCATTGATTCGGTCGCAGGCAGCCTCAATGGCGTGCAGCGCCTGCTCGGCCAAGTCAAGGTATTGAAGGTCGGTCATTACAATCCAGTCATGGTTTTTTCTCTTCAAATTTTAGGTGCGCGCTGCTGTTTTTCAGCTCGCAGCCGACGCGGTTTCCCGCTTGTTTTGAGTGTCGCCGCACTCGCCCTGATTGCAGCCTGCGGACAAAAAGGCCCGCTGTTTGTGCCGGTACCGCCACCGCCCGCCAGCAACGCAGCCGCCTCCGCGCTACCTGCTCTACCCACGCCTGCGGCCCCCGCCGCATCGGCCGCGCGATGAGCCGGGACACCCGCCCCGCCGAGCTGCCCGGCCAACCCTTTGTCGCCTACAAAAACGGCGAGCTGCACGTCGAGTCACGGCCACTGCGAGCGCTGGCCGCGCAACACGGCACGCCGCTTTTCGTTTATTCAAAAGCCGCAATGCTCGCCGCACTGGCCGCATACCAGCGCGGCTTCGCCGGGCGCAAGGCGCAAATTTGCTACGCCATGAAGGCCAACTCTTCACTCGGCGTGTTGCAGGTCTTTGCCGAGGCCGGTTGCGGTTTTGACATCGTCTCAGGCGGTGAGCTGCAACGCGTGTTGGCGGCGGGTGGACTTGCCGAAAAAATTATCTTTTCAGGTGTCGGCAAAACCCGCGCCGAGATGCGTGCTGCGCTGGCGGCAGGCATCGGCTGCTTCAACGTCGAGAGCGAGGCCGAGCTCGACGTGCTCGCCGCCGTCGCGTTTGAGATGGGTTTGCGGGCTCCGGTCAGCATCCGCGTCAACCCCAACGTCGATCCCAAAACCCACCCCTACATCTCGACCGGTCTCAAAGGCAATAAATTTGGCGTGGCCCACGAAGACACGCTGCGTATCTACCGCCACGCCGCATCGCTCAAGGCATTGCGTGTCGTTGGCATCGACTGCCACATCGGCTCGCAAATAACCGACAGCACGCCCTACCTCGACGCGATGGACCGGGTGCTGGATTTGGTCGATGCCATAGAGGCGGCAGGCATCACGCTGGCGCACATAGATTTCGGCGGCGGTCTGGGCATCGCCTACAACGGCGACCAGCCGCCCGCAGCCGATGTGCTGTGGCGGCAATTGCTCGCCAAAATTGACGCGCGCGGCCACGCCAGCAAGAAGCTCATGATCGAGCCCGGCCGCTCGCTGGTCGGCAATGCGGGCGTCTGCGTCACCGAAGTGCTTTACCTCAAGCCGGGCGAGCTCAAAAACTTTTGCATCGTCGATGCCGCGATGAACGACCTGCCGCGCCCGGCGATGTACCAAGCCTTCCACGCCATCGTGCCATTGAGTGAAACGGGCTTGCGTGGCGATGTACCTGGCGACATGACGAACTACGAAGTGGTGGGGCCGGTCTGCGAAAGCGGCGACTGGTTGGGCCATGATCGGCTGCTTGATGTGGCGGCAGGCGACCATCTGGCGGTGCTGTCGGCCGGCGCGTACTGCATGAGCATGGCCAGCAACTACAACACGCGTGGCCGCGCCGCTGAAGTTCTGGTCGATGGCGCTGCGGCGCACCTGATTCGGGAGCGCGAGACTGCTTCTGACCAGATGCGCGGCGAGCGACTCGTCGGCTAAGGCCGCAGCACCCCGGCCGGGTCGCCAGGCAGTCGCTATTGTTTCAGGAGCTGCCTGCGACCGTCCACACTGGGCTGCAAGCTCTTTTTGTTTAAGTTCTGGGCCACACGCCAGCCCAGCAGCAGCGCAATGATCGCGGCATACACAAAGACCTCGGCGAAATCGTTTTTGCCCGCACGCATCCAGAAAAAGTGCAGCAGGCCGAGCCCGGCGATCAAATAAACCAGCTTGTGCAGCCGCTGCCAGCGCTTAGGCCCCAGTTTCCTGATGGCGGCGTTGAACGAGGTCGCGGCCAGCGGCGTCAGCAGTAAAAAGGCCGAGAAGCCGACCAAAATAAAAGGCCGCTTGGCAATGTCGGTGGCGATGTCGGCAAGGTCAAAGCTCATGTCAAACCCGCTGTAGCTGAGCAGGTGAACAACGACATAAAAATAAACAAAAAGGCCGAGCATGCGGCGAAAGCGCGCCAGAGCCGGCATCTTCGTGATCGTGCGCAGCGGCGTCACGGCCAGCACGATGCACAGAAAGCGCAGCGTCCAGTCGCCGGTAGCGCGAATCAGCGCCTCGGCCGGGTTGGCACCGAGCTGGTCCATGAACGCAGCGTAGAACAACCAGACAAACGGCAACAGACAGGCCGCGAACAGCACCGGCTTGGCGACCGGGTGCAGCAGCCATTTTTGATTGACAGTCATCAGCGCAGGCTCAGAAATTTTTCTTCAAGTCCATGCCGGCATAAAGCTGCCCGACCTGCGCCTCATAGCCGTTGAACATCAGCGTCTTGATCTTTTTGGCAAACAGGCCGCCGTCGCCTATGCGCCGCTCGCTGGCCTGGCTCCAGCGCGGGTGATCGACATTGGGATTGACGTTGGAATAAAAGCCGTACTCCTGCGCCGCCGACTTGACCCAGGCGGTTCGCGGCTCGGTGTCGGTAAAGCGGATCTTGACGATGCTTTTGCCGCTCTTGAAGCCGTACTTCCAGGGCACCACCAGGCGCACCGGCGCGCCGTTCTGGTTCGGTAGCACCTCGCCGTACATGCCGAAGGCAAGCAGCGTCAGCGGGTTCAGGGCTTCGTCGAGCCGCAAGGCCTCTACGTAAGGCCACTGCAATACGCGCGCCCCGACGCCGGGCATGGTCTTCGGGTCGGCCAGCGTCACAAACTCAACGTATTTCGCACTGCCCAGCGGCTCCACTTTCTTGATGAATTCGGCCAGCGAATAGCCAACCCACGGAATCACCATCGACCAGCCCTCGACACAGCGCATGCGGTAAATGCGTTCTTCCTGCGCGCTGAGTTTGAGCAGGTCTTCAAGCGCAAAAATCTGCGGTTTTTTGACCAGTCCTTCGACTGCAATCGACCACGGCTGGGTCACCAGCTTGCCGGCATTTTTGACTGGATCGCCCTTGTCGGTGCCGAACTCGTAGAAGTTGTTGTAGGTGCTGGCGTCTTTGTAGTCGGTGACTTTCTCCATCACCACCGCGCCGGGTACGGCCGATTTGGCACCCGGCAAATCAGCCAGCTTGCCCGGTTTAGGCACACCCTGAGCAAATGCCTGCCGCCCGGCCCAGCCTGCCAGCGTGGCACCGGCTACGCCGGTCGCCATCAGTTTGATGGCATCACGCCGGGCGCGATACGAGGCCGGCGGGGTGATCTCGCTGGCAATGCCGTGATCGAATCCGCTGGAGTTGGTTTTGATGCGCATGGTTATTCCTGGTTGGATTGCTTGCCGGGCACGCGATGGGACAGGCGCCGCTGCCGGTTGGTTTGAATACGCAGACTGTTCTTACAAGGATTCAACTGCGGAGAATAAGGTTCCCCGAACAACTTTACGCGCAGCTTCGCGGCGGGGACGCCAGGCGCGACGGGGCAATCGGCACGCACCATAAAAAAAGCGCGCCTTCTGTTGAAAGACGCGCTTTGCGCAGGCTATCGGGAGCCGCTAGCCGAAAGTCGAGAAAAAATTGCCTCAGCGCAGACCGGCCACATAGTCAGCCAGGGCCTTGATCTCGCGATCATTCAGTTTCGACGCAACCTGACTCATTTGCAGGCTGTTCTTGCGAATGCCGTCCCGAAATGTGGTGAGCTGCAACGCGGTGTAGTCGGCATGCTGGCCCGCCAGGCGCGGGTACTGCGACGGAATGCCCGCACCCGTCGGGCTGTGGCAACCCGAGCAAGCAGCAACTTGCCGGTCGGCGATGCCGCCCCGGTAAATCTTCTCGCCCAGCAGGGCCAGTTCCTTGTCGGCGGCAAACCCGGCCTTGGCCTTTTTAGACGTGGCCCAGTAGGCGATGTTTCGCATATCGGCTTCGCTCAGAGCGGCGGCAAAACCCTGCATGATTGCGTTTTTGCGCGCGCCGGACTTGAACTCCTGCAACTGCTTGACCAGGTACTCGGGGTGCTGCTGCGACAGCTTGGGGTTCGCCGGCGTAGCTGAATTGCCGTCTGCGCCGTGGCAACTGGAGCAAATTGCGTTGTAGCTGGCCTCGCCGCGTGCCAGATCGGGCTTGGCTGGGGTGACAGGCGCGGGCGCTGCGGGAGCCGCCGCTGGGGCTGACGCTGCAGCCGGTGCAACATGGCTCGCCGCCAAGGCCGGAACCGCTGTCATCAACACGGCAGGTGCCAGCAAACAGGCGAGCAGGGAATGGGCAAACATCTTCATATCAGGCATAGGGTGTCGCAACGCAAAGTAGGTTTGAAAAGCCGCTGATTTTACAATGCGTGCGCAGCGCAAGTGATGCACGGGTCTTGCGGGCATCTCTTCAGTGCAGGCCGCCATTGCGCCAGCCGCACGGCCCGGCAAGTCTGCGCAACGCCTGGCCGCTGTACACCTGCCAGACCAGTTTGACCCCGGTTTTTTTCTCCTTTTCGATTGCCCCCCATGACCGCCTCCCCTCCTTCGCCCCAAGCCGCTGCCCGCCCCCCTGCGCTCAGTGCCGAGGCCAAACTCGCGATGGGGTGGCTGCACACCGCCAAATTCCTCACGACCGCCCCCGAACTCAAGCATTTGCCGCGCCTGGAGGTGCCCGAAATCGCCTTCGTCGGGCGCTCCAACGCCGGCAAATCGACCTGCATCAACACGCTGACGCAGCAGCATCGCCTCGCCTATGCCTCGAAAACACCGGGCCGCACGCAAAGCATCAACCTGTTCACGCTCGGCAAGCAGGGCGTGACCGACGCGGTGCTGGCCGACCTGCCGGGCTACGGCTACGCCGCCGTGCCGAAAGAAGCCAAATACCGCTGGCAGCAGGTGATGGGCAACTATTTGCAGACGCGCGACAACCTCAAAGCCGTCGTGTTGCTGTGCGACCCTCGCCTGGGGCTGACCGAGCTCGACGAAATTTTGCTCGACGTGATTCGCCCGCGGGTCGAGGGCGGGCTGAAGTTTCTGGTGCTGCTCACCAAATCCGACAAGCTCAATAAAACCGACGCGGCCAAGGCCATGCAAATCGTCAAACTGCAGGCTGGCGGTGGCACCGTCAAATTGTTCTCGGCTTTGAAGCGGCGCGGCGTTGAAGACGTGGCGCTGCAGCTGTGGGACTGGTCGCACCCGCCGGTCAAGGCCGCCAAGCCCATAAATCCTGCTGTGGCGGCAGTTGCGGCTGGCGACGCTCTTGCTGCTCCAGGCACCCCGCCGACCGACTAAAACAGAGTCTAAACCGGGTTTTATCCAGTCTGTACGGGCGCAGTCAGCTACTAAAAGTGTAGCAACTCTGACGCCCAAGCGAGCATAAACCGCCTTCAATAGACGCCAGGCTCGCCAGCCGGCCGCGTCTTGAAGCGCTTGTGAACCCAGTAGTACTGCGCTGGCGCGGCTTTGATGTAGTGCTCCAGGCAGGCGTTCATGCGCGCCGTATCGGCCACGGCGTCGTCGCTGGGGAAGCCCGGCCACGCGGGCGTCAGTTGCAACTCATAGCCGCTGTCAGTCATGAGCGCCAGCGCCGCCAGCACCTTGGCGCGGCCCAGCTGGGCAAAGCGCGCCAGCGACGGCACGGTGGCCGCGCTGACGCCGAAAAACGGCACAAACACCGAATCATTCAGACCGAAATCCATGTCGGCCAGCAAATACAGCGGCTGCCCCGCACGCAGCGCGGCGACGATCGGCTTGACGCCAGCGGCCCGGCCGAACGGGCGCAGGCTGCCAAAGCGCTTGCGCCCCTGCAAAATCCATTGATCGACGGCCTTGTTCGACTGGTCGGTGTAAATGGTGGTCGAGGGGCGCGGCACCTGCAGTGCGAGCGCAGCCCAGCCCGCGTCAATGCCAACAAAGTGCGGCGCAAAAATAACCGTTGGCTCGGTGCCAAGCAGCTCATCGACCGCACCCGTGACCTTGAGCCTGCGCCGCACCCAGGGCTCCGGCGCGTGCCAGAGCCAAGCGCGGTCCAGCCAGGCCTGCGCGAAATAAACGAAAGTCTGCCGCGTCAGACGCTGGCGCGCCGCCCCGGACAGCTCCGGAAAACACAAGCCGAGGTTGGTTTGCACCACACGTCGGCGCGAGCCCACAAAGACATAGAGAAACCAGCCGAGCGCACGCCCGATTGCACGAATCACCGGCAGCGGCAAAAAAGCCAGCAGACGCATGGCCGCGATACCTGCCCACGACAAGGCCTTACCCAGCATGCTGGCAACCCGTCGAGTACGTTGGGAAACGCGGAGTTATTCGCGTGGATGCGCGGCGCTCAAATCGGGATGGGCTGCAAGGCGGTTTTTGCAGCAAATATCGAGATATTTGCAAGAAAACCAACGTAGCAAACCGCCCAATTAGAGTGATCGCGCGCCGCGATGAATTGATCCGCGCTTCCTTAAGCATGTCTCATGTCCTGTCAGAGAACCAATTCAACTTGACGGCGCAAGTCCAAACCGCCTGCGCCGCCACCATTGCCGTCACCAATGTCAGGCGCCGGGCTTCTTGCGCAGCGTCGTCGCCATGTAGTTGTCAAAGGCGTTATCCGAGAAGCGAGACCACAGGATGCCGTCGTCGCGAAACTTGGCGAAGCTTGCGTAGATTTTTTTCCACCTCGGGTTTTTCGCCGACAGGTCCGCGTAGATTTCCTCGGAGGCCTTGAAGGCAGCGTCCGCCATGTCCTTCGGGAAGGGCTTCAGTTGCACGCCTGCGCCAACCAGACGCTTGAGCGCGGCGGGGTTGCGGGAATCGTACTTCGCCTGCATGTCCACATGCGCCTCTGCGCATGCCAGTTCAAAGGCCACCTGATACTCCTTGGGCAGCGACTCCCATGCCTTGGCGTTGACGTACATGGTGATCTGGCCAGAACCGTCCCAGTAGCTGGGATAGTGGTAGAACTTGGCGATCTTGTGCAGACCGAGCTTCTCATCATCATATGGACCGACGAACTCCGCAGCGTCGATGGTCCCCTTTTCGAGAGAGGTGTAGATCTCGCCGGCCGGAATGCTCAGTGGCACGATCCCGATGCGCTCGAGGACCACGCCACCGAAGCCGCCGATGCGAAACTTCAGACCTTTGACATCCGCAAGGCTCTTGATCTCCTTGCGGAAAAAGCCACCCATCTGGGTGCCGGTGTTCCCGCACGGGAAATTCACGATGTTGTAGTCGCTGTAGAACTCGCGCAGCAAGGCCAGGCCGCCGCCGTCCTTCATCCATGCGGTCATCTGCCTTGAGTTCATACCGAATGGAATCTGTCCGTCCAGTGCAAACGTCGGATCCTTTCCGAAAAAGAAGACTGAGGCCGTATGGGCACATTCCACCGCGCCCTGCTGGACGGCGTCGAGCACGCCGAACGCCGGCATGAGTTCACCGGGCCCGTGGACACTGATCTCGAAAGCGCCGCCGGTCAATGCGGCCACCCGTTTGCCCACCTGTTCCGCGGCCCCATAGATGGTGTCGAGGTTCTTGGGCCAGCTCGATGCCAGGCGCCACCTGATCTTGGGTTGCGCATGCACGATTGCTGGCGCCGAGAGACCGGTAGTGACTGCGGCACCCGCCAGGACAGTGCTTGCAAATGAACGTCTTTTCATGATGTCTCCAATGTCGCGTGAAAGAGGCGAGCGACTGCCCTCGTTTTAAAAAATGGCCCTAGCCTTACGCGTGGCGCGCGAGGAACTGCTGGATTTCGGCCAGGGTCTCGGCTGGCGCCTCTTCGGGGATGAAGTGCCCGCAATCGAGCTTCCTGCCGCTTACTGTTGACGCGACCTCACGCCAGTCCGCCAGGCAGTGGAACTGGGTTCCCACGACACCGCGGGCGCCCCAGAGCACGTGAACCGGCATGTCGATCTTGCGGCTTCGATCCTGGCGGTCGTGCTCCAGGTCGATACCGCCCGAGGCGCGGTAGTCCTCACAGGTGGCATGAATGGTGCGCGGATCCGAGAAGGTCCGGACATACTCGGCCAAGGCGGCTTTCGAGTACGCCTTCAAGCCCTTGGAACTGAGCCCGGACAGGATGTGAAAGGGAACGACCGGCGCTAGCATCTTCTCCGGCAAGGGCGCCGGCTGGAGCATCAGGAACCAGTGGTAGTAAGCCCGCGCAAACTCCATGTTGGTCGACTCGTACATCTTCAGCGTCGGGCAAATGTCGAGAACCGTGAAAGTCCGAGCGACCTTGGAGCCGTGATCACGCGCCAGACGATGACCGACCCGCCCCCCACGGTCGTGCCCGACCAGGTGGAACGACGCGTGCCCCAGCTTGCTCATGACCTCGACCATGTCCAGCGCCATGACGCGCTTGGAATAGTTGGAGTGATCGGGAAGCCCCTTGGGTTTGGAAGAGTCTCCGTAGCCACGCAGATCAGGACAGACCACGGTGTAGTGCTTCGCCAGCTTCGGCGCCAGCTTGTGCCACATCGCATGCGTCTGGGGGTAGCCGTGCAACATCAGCACGGGTGGCCCGTCGCCACCGACGACTAGGTTGATCGTTGCGCCGCTCGTGCGAATTCGGCGATGTTCAAACCCCGGAAACAAGCTCATATCAAGACTCTCATTAAACGGACGTCAACTACTTACGCCACCATCACCGGATTCAGACCCGAATTTCGAGTCCAATCAGATCGCTCTCCTTTAAAGAGCGTTGGGACACTGCAGAATTGCTGAACTGTAATGAGTCGGTCAGTTCCGTTCAAGCGATTTAAATTCACTGAGGTGTGAGAAAAGCTTGCAGTCGAGCGGCCTCGTTCATTTCCGTGTGTGACTCCGATCAAGGCAGCATCTTTACCTTAAGGCGAATGGCACTTACTTTGGCTTTTCCAGCTCTTTGTTGTCGGGCTGACCACCCTTTGGAAAGCTATCAAAAACCGCCTTGCATCCCCTCCCAACCCAGGTGCCGCGACTCCGCGCCGAATTCACCGGAAACCTGGGGCTAACAGGCAGCTGCGGATGTTTTTTTAAAACGTTTTAGGCCTCCAGCCCAGACAATACCCGCGCTACCAGCTATTAAATATGTAGCAAACAAATCGATTCGTGCAGCGCCAGCCAATGCTCCGCAGCAGCCTTCAGGGTCTGCGTATCGCCGGTCGTGATCAGGCTGATACGACCTGGGCCAGTTACTGCCGGGCCGGTGCTGCCAGCAGCGGCATGCAACAGCCGCTGCGCCTCCCGCGCCACGGCTTCTCCGTTTTCAACCAGTGTCACGTCGGGGCCCACCAGCGCCTGCAAATGCTCGCTGACGAAAGGGTAGTGCGTGCATCCCAGCACCAGCGTGTTGATCTGCCCGGGTTAAGTACCAAAAAGGCCCATAGCCCCCGTATGACGTGCGCAGACAGCTATTATTTTTGTAGCGTCTGCAAGGCTGGCACCGCGTTCGATGGCGCCTGCCAAGCCGTCGCAGGCCAAAGTGCTTCGCGTTGCCATCACGCCGATGCGGCCGGTTTTGCTTAGCGCGACCGCCGGTTTCACCGCAGGCTCGACGCCAATGATCGGCAGGTTGGGGTACACGGTGCGCAGCCGGTCAATGGCCGCCGCCGTGGCCGTGTTGCAGGTCACGACCAGCGCCATGACGTTTTGCCCCACGAGCTCTGCGCTCAAAGACCGTACGGGCTGTGGATAACTTCGCAAAACAATTTCCATCTATGCCGCCAAAACGATGCGCATTGAACATACAAGGCCGGGAAGGGGATTCAGTCAATCAACGCTTGTAGCGGCCAACGGTGTTGTGGATACTGCGCACCTTTGGTAGGGGGTAGATATTTGCCTGATTGCAATACCCCATCGCCGTTTTCTGATTGCCCCCCTGATTGCCCCCAAGTTCCTTCAGGTCGTCTTGCAGAAATTCAGTATTTCATCTGCAACGCGCTGCGGGTTTTCCTTCTGGGGAAAGTGCCCCGCACCGTCAATGACGACACGTTGATAGCGATTGGAAAAGAATTTTTCTTTTCCGGCTGACATCTCGGGAAGACTGCAGA
>JANOOO010000060.1:0-1684 GCA_031421375.1 Polaromonas sp. | reverse complement strand
ACCCAGACTTCAAACTCTTCTTCGAGCAAGCCCAGTGCGGTTTGCATCAGGCAGACGTGGGCTTCGCAGCCGGCGATGACGATAGTGCTGCGACCCTCGGGCTCGGCGGCAGCGGGCTTTTGCAAGTGCTTGGGCAGGCTGCGGGCATTGGGGCCAGCGGCGCTCTTGCGCACGGGTGGCCGCAGCCAGTCGGCCAGTCCGTCTTCGACTGCATTGAAATGCATCTTGGACAGTGTCTTGCCGCCGCCTGCCTCGCTTGCCATTTCAATGGCGGCGATCAGCTCAGGCATGTTGCGGCCGAGGCCAGCCGGGTTTTGCTCGGTGCCCCACACGGGCACGGCCAGCGCGTGTGCGATGCGCGCCAGGCGCAGCGCGTTGGCAACGATCAACTCGTTCTCGAAAATCATCGGCATCAGCCGGGCCTGGTAATCGACCAGCACAAGATGGGAATCGTCGGCGTCTAAAAGCATGGCGCATCCTTAAAAATAGTTGGGCGTTTGTGGGGGGTGTTGCGGCGATTGCTGCATGCAGGGCTCATGCAGTGGCGTAAAGCAATGAAATTGCCGCGCGTACCTGCGCTGCTGTATCACTGTCGATTTTGCCAATGTGTTTTTGCAGGCGCGTCCTGGCGACGGTACGGATTTGATCAATGGCAATTTCGGCAGGCTGACCGGCACATTCGCACTTGACACGGCTCGCCCATGACGGATGAAGTTGACTGGTGAGCGGGCAAATGACTACGGTTTGCAGGCGTTTGTTCATCGCATCGGGGCTGACGACCAGCGCCGGGCGGGTCTTGGCAATTTCGCTGCCCTGCGTCGGGTCAAGATTGACCCA
This sequence comes from Polaromonas sp., assembly GCA_031421375.1. Lineage (GTDB taxonomy): Bacteria > Pseudomonadota > Gammaproteobacteria > Burkholderiales > Burkholderiaceae_C > Polaromonas. The sequence continues at coordinate 847 of JANOOO010000060.1, read as the reverse complement.
ATATAGGTGATACCTGAGAATTTGCAGCGGCGTGGATGTCACAGGGCCTGCACCGGTCTTGGCGCGCGGCATTACCAGACCAGTTTGTCGAGACCGTCCGAAGCGCTGGCTTCCATGTCGCCCCAGTCTTCCTGCGCAGCGGCCATCTCTGTGAATGTTTGCTCCAGCGTGGCTTTGCCCAGCAGCGAGCCACGAAGCAAGATGCCGTCGGGCCGCTGCTCGGCCACCACGGAATGTTCAATTCCGTACTTGTGCAGCAGCGGGCGCGACAGCCGCACACCGAAGGAATTGCCGATGGGCACGAGTTTGAGGTTCAGCAGCTCGGCGTTGGGGGTCACTTTTGACGTGGTCATGAAAAATTTCCTTAACTTCTATAACGACGGTGACTACGGTAATTACGCGAGTATCGCATTTTGAGTCGTTTTGCCAAACAGATTCATCCCATTCCTGGTTATGGCGACAGCAGACAGTGCAACTCTTGTTCGCAGTCTTTACTTTTCAAGCTCCAGAATCTTTAAACTCGTCAAAAACCCCCAGGAGACAAGCCATGAACGCCCCAGCCCCTAACGCCACCCTGATGTCTGGCGACGACTTCCGCGAATCGCTGCGTCGCTACAAACCGCGCGTGTTTCTTGACGGCCAACAGGTTGCCAGCGTCGCCGACGAGCGCGGCTTTGGCCCCGGCATCAATGCGATTGCACTGACTTATGACTACGCCTTGAAGCCGCAGTACGCACCGATCATGACGGCCGTGCAGCACACCAGCGGCAAGCTCGTCAACCGCCTCATGCACATCAACACCAGCAGCGGCGACCTGCTGAACAAGCTGGAGGCGGTGCGCCTGGTG
>JANOOO010000059.1:0-3034 GCA_031421375.1 Polaromonas sp. | reverse complement strand
ACCACGCGGTCGCTGAGGTTGAGCGAGATCGACACGTCGGCATGCTCGCGCCTGAACTGCGCCACCAGCGGTGCAACATGACGCCTGCCAAAACCGGCCGGCGCGGTGATGCGCAGATGGCCGCTGGCCTTGACGCCGCCGGCTGACACGCTGGCCTCGGCATTGGCAAAGTCGGCCAGCAGGCGCTGACAGTCTTCCAGAAAGGCCGTGCCTTCATGCGTCAGCGAGATGCGCCGCGTGGTGCGAACCAGCAGCTTCACGCCGAGCCGTTCTTCAAGCGCGTCAAGCCGCCGCCCCATCACGGCCGGTGCCACACCTTCGGCCTTGGCCGCCCCGGTCAGGCTGCCGCGCGCGACGATGGATACGAAGGATTCGATTTGCTTGAGTCTGTCCATGAGGGCGGATTATGCGGGCGGATTTTGCGGGTGAACCACGCGGGTGGGTCAGGCCAAAGACGCGTGCCGTTAAACCTTTTTCGCGGCCGGCACCGCAGACACGGCGGCGCGCAGTGCGAGCAGATAGCTGTCAACGCCAAAGCCGCAAATTTGACCCCGGACGATTTCAGCGAACACCGACACATGGCGAAACGCTTCGCGCGCATGGATGTTCGACATGTGCAGCTCGACGATGGGGCAAGTCAAAATCGCCAGCGCATCGCGGATGCCGTAGCTGTAATGCGTCCAGGCGCCGGCGTTGATCAGTACCGCATCGACGCCGTCGGTGTAGCCCTGGTGAATGCGCTCGCACATCTGGCCTTCGCTGTTGGTCTGAAAGGTTTCGACCTGCGTGCCGAGTTCCTGGCCAAGCGTTTCGAGCGATACGTTGATTTCGTCGAGCGTGACGGTGCCGTACTGGGCCGGGTCGCGCTTGCCGAACATGTTGTGGTTGATGCCGTGGAGCATGAGAATTTTCATTGTTTTCTCTCTAGGTAGTGAATCAACTGACGAGAATTTCAACGGCCTGCCCGGCGCGGGCGGCCAGCGTGATGGTTTTGGTGATGCGCACGGCCACGTGTTCAACACAGGCGCAGGCTGCCGGAGCTGCGCCGCTTGTTGTCACTGTGTTGACCAAATTCATGCGCTTCCTGCTGGATGATTGCCGCGTAGGGCAGCCAGACGCAAGCCCGCCTCAATGCCTTTGATGCAGGCCACCAGCGTCTGATTAACCGGCGTGGCTACCCCGCATTGCTCACCGCGCTGCACCACCGCGCCATTGACAAAATCAATCTCGGTCACCGAGCCTTTCTCCAGGCTTTGCAGCATTGAGGTTTTGAATTCATAAGGCAGACCGCCCCCGGCCTTTAGCCATGCCTGGCGCGGGTCGGTGATGCTGAGCTGGACGCCGCTGGCCTTGGCTACCGCCATCGCTTCGGCCACGGCTGCCACCCCGCAAGCCTCCAGCTCGGGCCGCTGGTATAGCTCGCCGTAAGTCAGCCGCGTGATGCCGGTCAGCGCGCCGGTGGCGACGTTGATCAAGAGCTTGTCCCAGATGGTGCCCAAAATGTTGCCGCTGACAAACGTCTCCAGCCCAGCCGCGTTGAACACGTCGGCAATGCGCTGCACGCGCGGCGTGATGCTGCCATCGAGCTCGCCGATGTGCGTGTCTTTTCCGCGCGTGCCGATCAGCACATGGCCAGGGCCGAGCTGCGAGCCGCCCGCATAGGTTTTGCCGGCCAGCAGACGCTCCCGGCCGACGATGCCGGCCAGGATGTCTTCATGGCCAAGCCCGTTTTGCAGCGACATAACCAGCGTGCCGGGGCCGAGCAAAGAAAGCGCCGACTCCATCGCCTCACGCGTGTGAAACGACTTCACCAGCAAGATGACCAGATCAACCACGCCCGCCGCTTGGGGTTGGGTGGCAGCATGAACCGGCACGGCGCGGTCCACGCCGGCGTCGCGCAGCAGAAGCCCGCGCTGGTTCATCGCGTCAACCTGCGCGGCATGGCGGTTGATCAGCCAAACCTCGTTGCCAGCTTCAGTCAACGCGGCGCCGAGGGCGCAACCGAGCGCGCCGGCTCCCAGAATGCAGATTTTCAAAATGTGTCTCCAGAAATTGCTTAGGTGGATTCTGAGTCAGGCTTCACACAGCGTCCATGCAGTGCAGAAAATACGGCCGCGACTGAGCTGCTGTTTTTATCGGCCCTGAGAACGCGATGACATCGAATGCGCAGAGCGTGAAGGGCGCGGAAAGAAAAAGCAGGCGTTCGCTATTTTCTACCGCGTCGTCAACCCGCAGCCGCCGCCTTCAACTTGCCGAGAACCAGTCCCAGCGGTCCTGCTGCGCAAAATTCGGCACACTTTAACGAGCAAGGAGTTTTTTATGGGTATCGCAGTCCGCGACATCATCGCCTTTTCAAAAAGCCCGCACGCAGCTCTCCCGTCTGGTGGACGAAGTACAGGTGGACAAGGGCCTGGCCGACGTGATGGCCTGGCGCACCGTGGATGCGCAGGAAGGCCCCGCTGCACGCCTGGCAAGACCGTGAGCTTGATCTACAGCCGGCTAAGGCCGAGGCATCGCGCTGCTAGCCGCGACCCGGCCCGCTGTGGCGTACGGCCTGTCGGCGCGCAAACTGTGTGGGGATGTCGCTGGAGTCTGATCGAGTGTGTACAGCAGCGCCGGGGCATCGGGGCTGGCCATTTGATTGCGCATAGCGGGCAAGCTGAAGCCGACGCCGATCATCGATGTGGAATGGGCATGTGCATCAGGCAGGGCTGCGGGCGGCGTTGCCGCCAGCACGGCAGCCGCCGCAGGCGCTGACGCCGATGTTGCCGGGGCAGGCTCGGGCGCGGGCACAGTCAGGTTGAAGACGAGGAACCAGGTGAGGACGGCAGCGCAAATGGCCAGCGGCCCGGCGATGGAGTCCACACTTTCAAGAATCAAGCCACGCAGCGTCGGCTCGTCATGGTCCATGCCCTCTTGAGCGTTGACTTGAGGTAATGAAGCCACGACCGCCTCCTTGATGTGAATTTCCGTAGAAGGGCATTAACCCTGCTCCGAAACAAACAACACAATTTAGAACAAAAGATGTTCGCCA
>JANOOO010000058.1:0-2112 GCA_031421375.1 Polaromonas sp. | reverse complement strand
AGTCAGACCGCAAGCCGTTCCCGGCCAGAATCGCCCTGGCTGCGCCCTCGATGTCCTGCGCCAGCGCGGCCTTCGCAGCCACGCCATCACCCGCACGCAATGCATTGACCAGCCCGTGATGCGCCGTGACCGAGGGCAGGTCCGAGCGTCGCCGCGACGCGCTGTTGCGCAAGTCCAGATTCAACACCGGGCCGATGCGCAGCCACAGCCCTTCGATCAAACTGCAGAGCGTCGGCATGCCTGCTGCGGCATACGCGGTGAAATGAAGCTGCTTGTTGATCTGAATAATTTGATTGACGTCGGGGTCAACCCGCGAAATTTCATGCGCAAAGGCTTGTTCAAATGCCGCGAGCGCGCTGAGCTGTTTGTCGGTGATACGCCGGGCCGCCGTTTCAACTGCCAAGCCCTCAACCACCAGGCGAATGACCACCAGTTCCTGAAAACGTGAGCGCGTCATGACCGGCACGCGCACCGATTTATTGGGCAGGATCTCAAGCGCCTCATCGGCTGCCAGCCGGCTGATTGCCTCGCGCACCGGCATCGCGCTCGTGCCCAGAGCAGCCGCCATGCCCGCCAGCGTCAGGCGCTCGCCGGGCTGCAGTTGCCCGGACATGATCAGCTCGCGCAGATCCTGGTACACCCGCGCGGACAGCGTCTGATGCACGATGGGCTGCATCATTCCCATTGACTTGAGCGTTGCGACCGCGTCTTCCGTCGTGTTTCCCACCGTGTTTTCCTTTCACTTTCAAGCCGATGGATTTCAGCTTGTTAAGTGTTTACCCTCGTTAAGTACTTCCATCCGCATATTTAACTTGCCCTCGCAAATGAGATTACATATATTTGATCACATCCGTTTAGCGCTGTGTCGAATGCTTGAGAAAAACTGGCATCGACTTGCAGTGCTGAAAGATCAATCGCCACGCAACTGCGCGGCGACGGAACCTAAGAGCCTGAGCCGTCGGCAAGCGCGGCCAGTTTGACATTCATCGCAGTCCGACCCGGCAGGGGTTTCAGACCGCGAATCTCAGGAGACAAGTTGATGACTAAGCAAGCCCACAGCCCGCAGGCGGCCCCGCAATTACCCACGCTCACGCAGGCGTGTACCGCGTCTGCGCTTGTGCTGCCGCCAACCCGTCGCCGCCAACTCGTCACCGGCTCTGCAGCGCTGGCCGGCATGGCTGCACTGGGTGGCTTTCCGGCCATCGTTCAGGCTCAGGCCGACAAAATCAAGATCGGCCACCTGACCCCTCGCACCGGCTTTCTCGGCGCTTTGGGCGAATACGCGGTGATGGCCGTGACGCTGGCGGTTGAAGAAGTCAACAAGGCCGGCGGCGTGATGGGCCGGCAGATCGACCTGATCGCCGAAGACTCGGTCAACCCCTCGACCGCTTCAACAAAAGCGCAGCGCATGTTCGAGCGCGACAACGTCGCCGCCATCGTCGGCGAGATTTCCTCCGCGTCTGCGCTGGTGATGGCGCAGGTCGCCGGCCGCAACAAGAAAATTTTCGTCAACGCCGGCGCCAACTCTGACGAGCTGCGCGGCAAGGGCTGCAACAAGTACATGTTCCACGTCGAAGTGGCCAACACCACCAACGTCAAGGCTTGCGGCCAGGCGCTGCTGCGCGACGGCTTGATCAAGGGTAAAAAACTCTATTCGCTAACAGCTGACTACGCGTTTGGTCACGACCTGCTGCGCGTGGCCAAGCTGTTTTTAAGCGCCAACGCCGGCAACCTGATGGGTGACGAACTGATCGCCACCGACGTGACCGACTTCAGCCCGTATCTGCTGAAAATTCGCCAGGCCCGCCCTGACGTGGTGGTGTGCAACCTGGCCGGCAACCAGACCACCAACTTCATCAAGCAGTACGCAGAATTTGGCCTGCAGTACCCGATTGCCGGCTTCAACATCAATTCAGCCGATGCCTGGGCGGCGGGTGCAGAAAACTTCGCCGGCACCTGGCCGCTGACCTGGCACCACGACATCAACACGCCAACGTCCAAGGCTTTTGTTGCCGCCTTCACAGCCAAGTATGGCAAGCCGCCCGAGAACCAGGCCTGGGGCGATTACGTGTCATTGAAGGCCGTGGTTCAGGCCATGAACGAGACCAAATC
>JANOOO010000057.1:0-2976 GCA_031421375.1 Polaromonas sp. | reverse complement strand
CAGCACGCGCGGCCACCGCTTTGAGGCGCTGCTTGATCCGGTCGTCTTGAAAGACGCTGACTGCTATGCCGGGACGCTGTTGAAAGACGGCGCGGTGATCGCGAGTTTTTCCGAGCGCCGGGCCGAGATTGCGCACCAGCTGGCGGCGGCAGCGGCCCGCGTCGGCGGCGGTGTGAGCGTGAGCTACGACGACGCACTGCTCGATGAAGTGACCGCACTGGTCGAACGGCCGAACGTGCTGGTCTGCGAGTTCGAGAAAGAATATCTCGACGTGCCGCAGGAGTGCCTGATCCTGACGATGAAGGCGAATCAAAAATACTTTCCGCTGCTTGATGCGGCGGGCAGGTTGAGCAATCAGTTTTTGGTTGTCAGCAACATCACGCCCGATGACGCGAGCGCGGTGATTGAAGGCAACGAGCGCGTGGTGCGGCCGAGGCTGGCCGATGCGAAGTTTTTCTTTGATCAGGATCGCAAGAAGACGCTGGCTTCGCGCGTGGCCGGGCTAGATAAGGTGGTTTATCACAACAAGCTTGGTACGGTCGGTGAACGGATGCAACGAGTTGGCGATATTGCCCATGAAATCGGTATGCGGTTGGCGGAAATCGAAGGCGATTCGACATTGGCCGTTCACGCACAAATGGCAGCTCAATTTGCAAAAACCGACCTTCTTACTGACATGGTGGGCGAGTTTCCCGAGCTGCAAGGCACGATGGGCCGCTATTACGCGCTCAACGACGGCTTGCCCACCGACGTGGCCGACGCGATTGAAGACCATTACAAGCCGCGCTTTGCCGGCGACAGCCTGCCGCGCAATGAAGTCGGCGTGGTGGTCGCACTCGCCGACAAGCTCGAAACACTGGTGGGCTTATTTAGCATCGGGCAGATTCCAACTGGTGACAAAGATCCCTTCGCACTAAGGCGTCACACGCTAGGCGTCATTCGAATTTTGGTGGAAAAACGGTTGTCCTTGAACGTTGATAACGCAGTTCAAATTGCGGCAAAGTTCTTTGATCCGCGTAGAGGAACGCGAACTTCACACGGCGAAGGCATGGAGTTAGAAGTTCATGGACAGCCATTCCCAGCAAGCAACCCGGCCTTTCGAGAGGAAATTCTGAGTTTTGTGTATGACCGGCTATCTGGGTCGCTCCGCGACCAAGGCTACAGCGCCCAAGAAGTCGATGCCGTCCTGAGCCTCAAGCCCCAGCGCCTCGGCGACATCCCCAAACGCCTCGCCGCCGTCCGCACCTTCGCGGCGCTGCCCCAAGCCCAGTCGCTGGCCGCCGCCAACAAGCGCATCTCCAACATCCTCAAAAAAGCCGATGGCGTTGATGCCCACGTCAGCGCTGTCCTGCTGCAAGAGCCTGCAGAGGTCGCCTTGAATTCGGCGATGAACGAGGTGCTGCCCGCTGCCGATGCGCAGTTCGACGCGGGCGACTACACCGCCTCGCTGCAGACGCTGGCGGCGCTGCGCGTGCCGGTCGATGCGTTTTTCGACGGCGTGATGGTCAACGCCGAGCAGATGGATTTGCGCCTCAACCGCTTGGGCTTGCTGGCCACGCTGCACGCCGCGATGAACCGCGTGGCCGATCTTTCCAAACTAGCAAGTTAAGCGAAGTTAGCGCCCGCAACTCGATAATCAAGCCATGCCCTCGCCGCAGCAACTCGACGCCTTCACGCACGCTTTTCATCAAGTGGCGATTAGCCGACTTGCGCAAGAACCGGCGCTGGTCGAGCGTGCGCTGAAAACCCTGCAACGCTGGCGCGAGCAGCGCGGCCCCACCGCGTCTGACCCTTACCTGCACGAATGGGCCGATTTGCTGCGCGGTGATTTGCGTAACTTGCAGGCGCAGGTTTGCGCGCCGGGCGACCGGGCCGCCACCTTGCGCAACGTGTCTCCGCTGGGCTTTGTCTTGAGCCCCGCCGAGCGCATGGCTTTGCGCGCCCAGTTGCGCTCATAGGTCTTCATGCAACGCAGCGAACTTGCCCATGTGTTGCGCGCCAGCGCGGCCATCACCAACGAAAATTCGTTCGTACTGGTCGGCAGCCAGGCGGTCTTGCTGCTTCTCGATGATCCTCCGCCCGAGCTGTTGCGATCCACCGAAATCGATCTGTACCCGGCTTTGAGCCCGGAAAAATCAGATTTGATCGATGGCGCCATCGGTGCGCTTTCGACGTTTCACGACACCTTCGGCTACCACGCCGATGGCGTCGGCCCTGAGTCGGCCAGCCTGCCTAAAGACTGGATGACAAGAGCCGTTTTAAGCTACGTCGGCGACGTGACGGCGATCTGCCCCGATTTGCACGACCTGGCCGCTTCCAAGTGCGCAGCAGGCAGGCCCAAGGACGCTGACTATGTGCGCATCCTGCTCAAGCACCAACTGGTCCGGCTGGACTTGCTGCTTGAGCGGGTTGGCTGGCTCGATGCGACCCAACACGATCTGGCGCACATCACGCAATGGACGCAGCGCCGCGCCCTGGAGGCCACCCCATGAAACTCATCATCCTCGACCGCGACGGCACCATCAACGCCGACAGCGACGAATTCATTAAATCGCCCGATGAGTTTGTACCGCTGCCTGGCGCGCTTGAAGCCATTGCGCGGCTCAATCACGGCGGCTGGCACGTCGTGGTCGCGTCCAACCAGTCGGGGCTGGGGCGCGGGCTGTTTGACGTGGCCTCGCTCAATGCCATTCACAGCAAGATGCACAAAATGCTGGCGGCTGTCGGCGGGCGCATCGACGCGGTTTTTTACTGCCCGCACAGCCCTGACGACCACTGCCTGTGCCGCAAGCCCTTGCCGGGGCTGTTCGAGCAGATCGGCTCGCGCTTCGGCATTGCGCTGAAAGACGTGCCGACTGCCGGCGACTCGCTGCGTGACCTGCAGGCGGGCGCGGCTGCCGGTTGTGAGCCGCATTTGCTTTTGACTGGCAAGTCCGCCAATCTGGCAGAGGGCAGCGCCATCGACGGGCTGCCTCT
>JANOOO010000056.1:0-3824 GCA_031421375.1 Polaromonas sp. | reverse complement strand
TAGCCAAATGACTCGGCGACGGCCGTTTGCAAATCGAAAACCAGCCGGTCTTCACGCCGACCGGCCACGATATGCAGCCGCGCCCGCACCAGGCTCAGAAGCGACTCGTTGGCCTTGAGCTGGCGCACCTCAAATGGGGTGGCCAGGCCGCTGCGCGCCAGCTCGTCCCATGATTTTCCCAAGCCCGCCGCGCGCGCTACCCACAGCACGATCTGCAAATCACGCAGGCCACCGGGCGACTCCTTGCAGTTGGGTTCGAGCGAGTAGGGCGTGTTTTCAAACTTGCTGTGGCGCTGGCGCAGCTCCAGCGTTTTGGCGATAAAAAATGCCTGCGGGTCCAAGGCATTTTCAAGCCGGGTTTGCAGGCCGGTGAAGTGCCGACGCGAGCCGTCAATCAGCCGTGCTTCAAGCAGCGAGGTTTGAACTGTCACGTCGCGTGTGGCTTCTTCCAGGCAGTGCGCGGCGTTGCGCACGCTGGAGCCGATCTCCAGCCCGCTGTCCCAGCAGCTGCCGATGAAACGCTCAATGCGCGCCTTCAGCTCGGCGTCATTTTCGGCGTCGGCTTCATCGGGCAGCAGCAGCAGCACGTCAATGTCTGAATGCGGAAACAGCTCGCACCGGCCGTAGCCACCCACGGCGATCAGGCAGGTGCTGGCTGAAAAACCGGCTTGCTCCCACAGTTGCCGGAGCGTTGCATCGGCATTTTTAGCCAGGCGTTGCAGGACGCTGCGAATGCCGCGTGATGACGGCCCACTGGCCTGCAGTGACGCCAGGATGGCTGCCTTGTTGGCTCGATAGGCATCGCGAATACGGGCCGCGTCGGCTGCGAGCTGCGGGGCCTGAGCGGCCTGAGTGGCCTGAGCGGCCTGAGTGGCCGAAGCGGTAGGAGGAAGTACGCGGCTCAAACGGGCTGTCTGTGCGCGTTCAGGCGCTGACGGCGGCGACCGGCGCCGCCCGCGACGCGGCGACCTGCGCGGCTGCATAGTCGGCGACGAAAGCGGGCACGGGTGGGCTACTGGCGGAGAGCGTCAACACCTCATGGCCCACATCGGTCACCAGCACGGTGTGCTCCCACTGCGCCGACAGCGAATGGTCGCGCGTGACGATGCTCCAGCCGTCTTTTTCGGGGCCGTCTTTGATGTCACGCTTGCCGGCGTTGATCATCGGCTCGATGGTGAAGATCATGCCGGGCTTGAGCTCTTCAAGCGTGCCGGCGCGGCCGTAATGCAGCACTTGCGGCTCTTCATGAAAGCGCGTGCCAATGCCGTGGCCGCAAAACTCGCGCACGATTGCAAAACCCTGCTTTTCGGCGAAAGCCTGAATCGCTGCGCCAATGTCGCCCAGGCGCGCGCCGGGCTTGACGCGCACGATGCCCTGCCACATGGCCTCATAGGTGATCTGGCAGAGGCGGCGCGCCGCAATCGACGCCTCGCCGACCAGATACATGCGGCTGGTGTCGCCATGCCAGCCGTCTTTAATGACAGTCACATCGACGTTGACGATGTCGCCTTTTTTAAGCGGCTTGTCGTTTGGAATGCCGTGGCAAACCTGGTGATTGACCGACGTACACAATGATTTGGGGTAGGCCGCGTAGCCCGCTGGCTGGTAGCCCAGCGTGGCCGGGATGGTGCCCTGGACCTGCGTCATGTAGTCATGCGCGAGGCGGTCAATTTCGTTGGTGGTCAGGCCCGGTTTGATGAACGGCGTCAGGTAGTCCAGCACCTCGGCGGCCAGCTTGCCCGCGACCCGCATGCCATCAATGCCGGCAGCGTCTTTGATAGTGATACTCATCGCTGGATTATCCCATTGCCACCCGGGCTGCGTCGGCGCGGCGCGGGGGCATCCTCGCCAGGCACCGTGCCTCTGTTGATCGGGCCGGCAACAGCCTCCGCCGCCGCATCGCTAGCGCTCGCAGTTAGGGCAAAACCAGCCAAAACTCGCTAAAAACCCGCTGGTAAAATTAGGGAAGCGGGCGCGCCACGCGGAACTTGGTTCAGCGCTTCCTAAGGCTCTGCCAACCGTCCCAGGCGGGCTCTCGCGTTCACCAACGCACTTTGAGAACGCCACTTTTTCTCTCCGACCGGCGGGCCGGCCTCAAGTCACACCACACCACATCACCACAAGGCCGCGCAACTGTGAAGCTTCACCTGACCACGTTTGAGGGCGAAGCGCCCGGCATCAATGCGCTGTCCGATTTTCGCGCTCGCCAGCTCCTGCCGCGCTTGCAGGCCGTGCATGCCGACATCACCGGCATTACCGCGCGCTACGTTCATCTGGTTGCAACCGCGACGCCGCCAACCGACGTGCTAAAGGCGCAGATTGCTGCCCTGCTTCAGTACGGCGAACCAGCCATTGAAGCGCCAGCCAGTCATGCGTTATTCGTGGTGTCGCCGCGTTTCGGCACGGTCTCACCCTGGGCCTCCAAGGCGACCGACATCGCACACAACTGCGGCCTGGCGGTCAAGCGCATCGAGCGCATCACTGAATACCGGGTGGCACTTAAAAGCGGGCTAAGCGGGCTGTTCGGCAAAAAGTCGCTGGACGAAAACCAGCGCGAACAAATCGCTGCGCTGCTGCACGACCGAATGCTGGAAAGCGTCATGGCCACACGCGCCGACTCGGCCGGGCTATTCACTGAACTGCAGGGCGAGCCGCTCAAAACCATAGCCGTGCTGACCGGCGGCAAAGCTGCGCTTGAGCAAGCCAACACCGAGTTCGGCCTGGCGCTGGCAGGCGATGAGATCGACTACCTCGCCGCCGCTTTCACGCAGCTCGGGCGCAACCCGACCGACGTTGAGCTGATGATGTTCGCGCAGGCCAACAGCGAGCATTGCCGCCACAAAATCTTCAACGCCGACTTCACCATCGACGGCGTGCCGCAGGCGCACAGCCTGTTCGCGATGATCCGCAACACCGAACGCCTGAATCCGCAACATACCGTCGTGGCCTACGCCGACAACGCGTCGATCATGGAAGGCTCGCCCAGGCCGGTTTTTTATGCAAAAAGTAGCCAGAGCCGAACAGGGACGGGCGCAAGCGGCTATCAAATATATAGCGAGTCAGACGCGGTGGACGTTCACATCCTGATGAAGGTTGAAACGCACAACCACCCGACGGCAATCTCACCCTTCCCCGGGGCCTCGACCGGTGCGGGCGGCGAGATCCGTGACGAGGGCGCGACCGGCCGTGGCTCTCGGCCCAAGGCTGGCCTCGGCGGCTTCACCGTCTCGAAATTGTGGGGCGGCTGGTCTGACGAGCCTGGCGGCAAGCCTGAACACATCGCCAGCCCGCTGCAAATCATGACTGAAGGCCCGCTCGGCGCGGCGGCGTTCAACAACGAGTTCGGCCGGCCCAACCTGGCGGGCTATTTCCGCGAGTACGAGCAAAGCGTCGGCGGCCAGCGTTGGGGCTATCACAAGCCCATCATGATTGCCGGCGGCGTCGGCACGATTGCCGCCAGCCTGACGAAAAAAATCCTGTTCCCTGCTGGCACGCTGCTGATCCAGCTCGGCGGGCCGGGCATGCGGATCGGCATGGGCGGCAGCGCGGCGAGTTCGATGGCGGCGGGCGCGAATGCGGCCCAGCTCGACTTTGATTCGGTGCAGCGCGGCAACCCCGAGATCGAGCGCCGCGCGCAGGAGGTCATCAACCAGTGCGCGCATTTAGAGCTGGCCAACCCAATTCTGGCGATTCACGATGTCGGGGCTGGCGGCTTGTCGAATGCCTTTCCCGAACTGGTCAATGACGCCGGGCGCGGTGCGCGTTTTGACTTGTCGGCGGTGCCGCTGGAGGAAAGCGGGCTGTCGCCGAAAGAAATCTGGAGC
>JANOOO010000055.1:0-1888 GCA_031421375.1 Polaromonas sp. | reverse complement strand
GCGAATGTGGTGCTGAACTCAGCGTTTGGTGAAGCGACAGTGGCCGTCGATACGCACATCTTTCGCGTCGGCAACCGCACCGGTCTGGCACCTGGGAAAACGCCGCGCGAAGTTGAGACGCAGATGATGAAGCGCGTACCGGCTGCGTACCTGGTCGATGCGCATCACTGGCTGATTCTGCACGGGCGTTATGTGTGCATTGCGCGCAAGCCGCTGTGCTGGCAGTGCGCGGTTGCGCCGTGGTGTGATTACCAGCCCAAGACTTTGCCGCCGGGAGGTTGAAAACATTCACCGCAGAGGCGCAGAACACGGAGGACCGCAAAGTAGGCGTTGGATTGATTCGAGACGATCCGACATCGCTACATTTTTAATAGCCACCTGCGCCCGGCTACATTGGCGGACTCAATCAAATAATTCAAGGATTGACAGCAAAAGACACCGCTGCTGCACACTCCTAGAATGCCTTTTTACCCGCAAGGAACCGCATGATCGTCGAACGCATCTGGACCGCCAACGCCTACCGCAATTTCAACTACCTGATCGCCTGCCCGGAGACGGGTGAAGCGCTGGCGATTGACCCGCTTGACCATGCCAAGTGCCTCGCCACGGCCAAGGCAAGGGGCTGGGACATCACGCAAATTCTCAACACCCACGAACACCACGACCACACCGGCGGCAACGCAGCGGTCGTTGCCGCCACCGGTGCCAAGGTCATCGCGCATCACAAGGCGGCCGGCAAAATTGCGGGCATGAACCGTGGCGTGCAGGCCGGCGATGTCATCAAGGTTGGCAACACCGTTGAGCTCGAATGCCTTGACACACCCGGCCACACGCTGTGCCACATTTGCCTGCGCTCGCACACCGAGCAACCCGCGCTGTTTTCGGGCGACACGCTGTTCAACGCTGGCGCGGGCAACGTCCACAACGGCGGCGATGTCAATGCGCTGTATTCGACCTTCGCCGACCAGCTCGCCCGGCTGCCCGACAACACGCTGGTGTACCCCGGCCACGACTACATTGAAAACAACCTCAAGTTCACGCTGGCGCGCGAGCCCGACAATGCCGCCGCGCAAGCCTTGCTGCCCAGTGTGGTTGATCATGATCCGGCGCAATCGGCCGTCACCACGTTGGCGCAAGAAAAGCTGATCAATTCCTTCATGCGCCTTGGCAGCCCCAGCCTGATCGCGAAATTGCGCGAAGCCTACCCCGACCTGCCTGACCAGCCCGATGCGAAAACCGTGTTTAGCCGGCTGCGTGAGCTGCGCAATACATGGTGAATCCCGTGGTGAATCCCGTGGTGAATTCAGTGGTGAGCGATGGGGTACACGGGTCGCTGGCTTCACCGGCCCGCACCTTGACATGTGATGCAGCTTTCAAAGTGTGGGTTGCGCAGCATCTGGCCAGCTTCAACGTGCAGGTCGCCAATCAAGGCCAGCATCACGCAGCCGCAGTAGCCCTTGCCATTGCCGACGAGGGGCACGGTGCCGACCTGCCGGGCATTGCGCAACCATCCGACTGGAGCACGCAGGCCGCACTGATCCTGACTCGGCGCGCGGCCAGTTTGCGCAAGCACGCAGGGCAATGGGCGCTGCCAGGCGGGCGCATCGACGCGGGTGAAACGCCCGAGCAAGCCGCCTTGCGTGAATTATCTGAAGAGGTCAATCTTCACCTGGACGCCAGCGCGGTGCTGGGCCGGCTTGACGACTTCGTCACGCGCTCGGGCTTTGTGATTACGCCAGTCGTGATCTGGGCTGGCACGGCGCGGCATATTCATCCGAACCCGGCCGAAGTCGCGAGCATTCACCGCATTCCGGTCGCCGAGTTTTTGCGCGTCGATTCACCCATGCTGGAACAAGAAGGCGATAGCGAGCACCCGGTGCTGCGCATG
>JANOOO010000054.1:0-2158 GCA_031421375.1 Polaromonas sp. | reverse complement strand
TCCACTCGGGCGGGTTCAGCCAGGCTTCGCGCAGCGCGTTGAGGCGATGCGCGGCGCGGGCGATGGCTTCGGCAGATTCGCGAGTCGCTATTGTTTTTGTAGCTTCTTGCGCCCGTCCGTATTGGACTGGAGTCTGATTTGACTCTGAAAGTCCGGCTGGAATCAGCGCGCCGCCTGCGATGGCTTCGGTGCGCTGGTGCGCGGTATCGGCAGGGGTCAGGCCGGTGGGGAAGGGGAAGGTTTCAAAGCACGATTTGGCGTTGTAGGTAGGGTCGTTGCCGACGCCGTGCATGGACGCATTGGCGAGTGACCAGACTTCGTGAAGCCTGCTTGAGAGAAAGCCAAACGTAAGGTCATCGGCACGGGCGATGGCGTTGAGTCGTGTGTCGGGGAGAACGCTTGCATCCAAAAAGACAAAAAGTCGGTGCTTGGCGACTCGCGGTGTGGCAATAAAGCGCGGCAAGCCCTGGAGTGCCTCGCGCAGGGAAACCCGTGCTTCCTCGTGAATCCACCATAGTCGCCGAGTCCGCTCGCGACGCACTTTCACTCGTTCCGGTTTAACGCTGCGCACCAGATGAGAAAAAGGTTCGTCGTACAAGGACGCATCCGCCTCTGACCTGTGCGCGCCAAAGTCAACCACCCATGTGTCGCTTGGCCTGCGCGTGAGGTCTTGGCCGTTGCGCCAGGGTTTCACTACATCCGAATTGGGCGCACCATGTGGGTTGGGCTGGCGCAGCCAGGAGCGTGCCAGTTCACCCGCAATATCGAAATCTCCATATTTTTTGGTGCCTTCAAAACTAACGCCCGCGTTTGCGGTCAAGCGCTTGGCAAGCGACATGTCAACGGCCACAGAACTTCCGAGTTCGGCGGTGATGTGATCGACGTTTTTGCCGTTCAGAAAGCAGCATTCGCCCCAGCCAAAGCTGACGAGTGAAACGCGCACGGCAGCGCCGTCGTTGACCCAGGGCTCGTCACTCCAAGCGTCGAAGATGCGCGTGTTTTTTCTGATCGAATCAAGCACAGCCCGGTTTGAGCCGCTGCGAATGCTCTGGGTCGCAACCAGCCCGGCAGCGCCAAGACCGTCACGCTCAATAGCCAGTCGCGCCTTGTCAAACCAATAACAAACCAGGTCAGCACCGCCGGGCACGCGGCCTGCAAAAACGCTGTCCAGCGCTCCAAAGTAGGCATCGCCCAATTCACGCCGCTTTTTGCTACCGCCCAAAAACGGCGGATTCCCGATCACCACGCTGGCCTTCGGCCACTGAGCTTCGATCGCCTGCGCAGAGCCCTCACCCCTGCCCTCTCCCTAAGGGAGAGGGAGGAATTCCAGCAAGGCGTCTCGGCACTCGATGTGGTCCAGCGGCTCCAGCACCGGATTCGTCTTGAACTCGTAGCCGTGCAGCAGCCGCCATTGCAGCTCGCCGATCCAGACCGTCACGCGGGCGAGTTCGGCGGCGTATTCGTTGAGCTCGATGCCCAGCATGTTGTGCGGGCCGGTGACCAGATCGGCCTCGCGGTCCAGGCCCAGCATGGCGGCTTCGATGTGGCTTTGATGCTCGATGTCCTTGAGTGTTTTCAGGCCGAGGAACAGGAAGTTGCCGCTGCCGCAGGCCGGGTCGAGCACGCGGTAGCTTTTGAGCTGGTCGAGCCAGCCGACGAAGGCTTTGAGCGCTTCCTTGTAGCGGGCATCGTCCTTCTTTTTGCTTTTGGCCAGCGCCGCCTTGATGACCAGCGCCGTTTGCGCCCAAAGTTCAAGCAGCGGACGTTTCAGCACCGGCTCGACGATGCGCATGATGGTGGCCGGGTCGGTGTAGTGCGCACCGAGCTGGCTGCGTTTGGCGGGGTCAAGCCCGCGCTCGAACAGCGTGCCGAAGATCGACACGTCGATGGCGCTCCAGTTCAGGCTGGCGGCGTTGCGTAGCTCGGTCATCTCGATCACCGTGAGCTGTGGCACCTTTATTTTTTTGAACAGGCCGCCGTTGAACCAGGGGATGTCGTCGTTGCCGTACAGGCCCCCTTCGCGCATCACGGTGAACAAGTTGCCCAGACCGGCTGTCAGCTTGTCGCTGGTGAGCCGACGGTTGTTGACCAGGCCGTCAAACATGCGGCCGGGCAACAGGCCCACGTCTTCGGCAAAAAAGCAGAACAGGCACTGCGT
>JANOOO010000053.1:0-4105 GCA_031421375.1 Polaromonas sp. | reverse complement strand
AGCGGGGTGCAAATCACTTGCGGGCTGCGCCGGGTGGGGGGTCAAGTGAGCCAAGGTGGCCGACGCTGCCGCCTTCATGCGAGATCGCCTATTGCGGCTTGTCTGCCGCGCGCAGCCGCACCAGCGCCGACGAGGCGATCTGGCCAATGCGTTCAAGAAAGTCCGTGCCCATGCCGTCGTGAAAACGAGCTGGGTCGGGCGACGCCAGCACCAGCATGCCGCAGGCCGACTCGCCGGTTGCCGCACGCAGTGGCAACAGCGCCACCGACAGCGCCAGCGCCGGCTCGTGCAACCAGGTCACGGCCTCGAAGCCGGCATTGACGCCGCAGTACGGCGCACCCAGCGAGTCGGCAAAGGCTTTGGCGTCGTCGCTGACGCCCGCGCAGAAGTTTTCGTCGGCAAAAATGCCGTTCACGCCCCAGATCTTCAGCGCGACCTGCGGAATCTGGAACTGCCCGGTCAGGCCCGAAACGATGTGCGGCGGCACATCACGCGGATGCGCGGTGGCCAGCAGCGTGCGCGTCCAGCGCTGCAGGTTGTCGGCAATGGCGACGTTGTCTTGCCCGTTGCGGATCATCTCGACGAGCCTGGTTTCAAGCCCCTTGATCTTCTCGCGCAGCATGCTCGCCTGGCGCTCTTGCAAGCTCACCGCGCGGCTGCCGTGGCCGCTGGAGAGTTGCACCGTGGCGAGCAGCTCGGCGTGGCGCTCAAAAAAATCGGGCGTGTTCACCAAAAAGCTGGCGATGTCGTCTTCGGTGATCGGGTTGACGGTGGGATTCATGGGGGCATTGTCGCCAGTTTCTAGGAGTCTGGGCGGCAGAAGGCGTCGAAGCGAAAAGCGACCCCAGCGAGGATAGTTTTTGACGATTTCGCAGCCGAATATCTGGATATTTGGCAAGAAAACGGCGAAAAATAGACCGCTGCGGTCGCTTTGTAGCCGACGCATCCTTCTGCCGCCCAGACTCCTAGGCTTCACCCCAGTCGGCGCGGGAAGTTACGAAGGTGAGTTCCAGACTTCTGGAACCTCAATTTCAGCGTCATACACAGTCTCGGCTGGCCCGGTCATGAAGACCGGTGAATCGACTTGCCCGTTCCACTCAATCGTCAGCAGGCCACCGCGCGCCTCGACATCGACCCGGCCGCCCAGCAGGCCCCAGCGAATGCCTGCGACCACCGCCGCGCAGGCACCGGTGCCGCAAGCCAGCGTCTCGCCCGCGCCGCGTTCGTACACGCGCAGGCGGATGCGCGTGTACGACACGAGCTGCATGAAGCCGGCGTTGACACGGCGGGGAAAGCGCGCGTGGCGCTCGATCAACGGGCCATCTTCGGCTACCCGCGCGCGGTCCACGTCGTCAACCAGCTGCACGGCGTGCGGGTTGCCCATCGACAGAGTCGCTATAAAAACAGGAGCTTCTTGCGCCCGTCCGACAAGGGTTAAAGGCCATTTTTTCCAGGTACCGAGGGCTTGAGGAGTCAACCCGGCGGCGTCGAACGGGATGCGCGCCAAATCGAACACCGGCGCTCCCATATCGACCGTCACGCGGCCATCGGGCTGCAGGCGCGGCTCAATGACGCCGCCCTTCGTTTTAACCTTCACTGCATTTTTCGCCGTGAGCTTGCGTTCATGCACAAAGCGTAAAAAGCAGCGCGCACCGTTGCCGCACTGCTCGACCTCGCCACCGTCGGCGTTGTGAATCACGTACTCAAAATCGATGCCTGGCCCCGCATCATGTGGCGCAGGCCGCACCGACAAAATCTGGTCGCAGCCGACGCCGAAGTGCCGGTCGGCCAGAAAGCGGTACTGCGCGGCGGCGAGGCCCAGCAGCCCACGCGTCTCGTCGAGCACCACAAAATCATTGCCCGCGCCGTGCATTTTTGTAAAACGGATTCGCATGGGGCGATTATCGGTTTCCAGACGACCGAGAGCCGACAACAGGCTGGCTCAAGCAGCCGCGCAGACTGCCGGGCCGATTGACGCTAACCTTGCAGCTCCATCAACTTCAATCGACACGACCATGCGTATTCCCGACTGGACCCAGGAACAAAAACCCCAACCCCCCGCCCTGGTCGATGCCATCCTGGCGCGCCGTGGCGGCACGCTGATCAACCTCGACAAGGCGCTGCTCTGGAGCGAGCCCTTGGCTCGCGGCTGGAATGTGTACCTCAAGGCCGTTCGCAGCGAGCTGCCGACCAGCCCCAAGCTGCGCGAGCTCGGCATTTGCACGGTTGCGCTGCTGACCGGCGCGACATACGAATACAAGCACCACGCGCCGGATTTTTTGAAGGCCGGCGGCACGCAAGCCGAGCTCGACGGACTGAATGCCGTGATCAAGGGCGATGCCCGCCAGAGCGCAGCGCATCCGGCACTTGGCGTTGTCGAGCAACTGGTGGTGCAGTACGCTGCGCAGATGACGCTGGACGTCAAGGTCAGCGATGCGGTGTTCGACGCACTGCGCCAGCACTTCGACACGACGGAGATCGTCGAGCTGACGAGCGCGATTGCGACTTACAACATGGTGGCGCGGTTTTTGGTGGCGCTGGGGGTGTCGGCGGAGGATTGATTTCAAACCAGCGATAGCAGCAGCAAGAAAACAGGGAGCAAGAATGAGCAAGGCCATTGCGCGATTCGAGGATTTTTGGCGCAGGATGCCGCTTGCAGGTGCTCAGCCGTCTGGGTATGTGCATCCTGACGACGAGGAAGCATTGACTGAACGTGATCGAGCGTGCATGCAGCTAAAGCTCTTGCCGCTTCCGGTGAATGGCAATCTGCGTTCGGCTGATGTTGTCATCCTGATGTTGAATCCGGGCTTCGGCGAGCGGGACGGGTTATGGGGGACACCATCGTCCCGGTCGGAGCGACTTGACAGTGAGAGCGCCAATGTCCGTCAATCCCGCTGGAACAGCGACTACCCGATGTTTGATCTGAACCCGGTTCTCGCGGGCTCGGGCGGCGCTGAATACTGGGCTGGTCCGCTTGGGCCAATGAGCGGAAAACTGGGCCATTTGGCGAAAGCGCTGGCGCTTCCGGGGGATACCGTCCACATCGAAATCCGCAGGGAGCTTTCCAACCGGATCGCCATAGTTCAACTTTTGGCGTATCGCTCCACTGCGTTCAAAGATCTGCAGAGCGGGCAAAGAAAATCAGGGCCACCGCAGCGTCGACTTGAAAGCAGTAAAGAGGCGCTGCTGCTGGCGCGTACCTTGGTTGAAGAGCAAGGCAAGCTTGTTATTGTTCCCTACGGCATTCAGCACTGGGGCTTTACGACTCAGGTGACAAAAAAACTGATCGTTTACCGGCGAGGGTTGCGGCAGGCATTCTTCGCGCCAACATCGCCTGGTTACCAACAGCTCTTGGCGACGCTGCGTCAGTCAGCTCCGTCCAAATAATCAACGCCCTGCCCGGCGAGTCGAACAGCAGCAATGCGCAGAGCCCTCACCCCCACCCTCTCCCGGAGGGAGAGGGAGCAAGTCGGGAGGCGCAGGTTAGCCGAAGTGAATGACGGTCAAAACTCCCCATTCAAGCCAGGGCCGCGGAACCGGCTTTGCCGGGCCGCAGGCGCAGCGGCCCCCTCGGGGGGCAAGGAGCTACACGCAGTGAGCGACTGTGGGGGCTCTATTTCTAATCCGCCTTGATCCCGTTGTCCTTCACCACCTTGGCCCAGACATCGATCTGCTGGTCGATGAAAGCCGTTGCCGCCTCTGGGCTGCCGCCAACGATTTCAATCCCCTGCGCGCTGAGCTTCTTCGCAATCTCGGGATTCTTCAGCGCCTTGTTGATCTCGTCGCTCATGCGTTTGATGACCTCGGGCGGCGTTTTGGCTGGCGCGATGATGGCCCACCAGGCCGGCGCGTCGAAACCGGTGAAGCCGCTTTCAGCCACCGTCGGCACATTGGGCAATTCGGCCGCGCGCTTGCTGGTGGTGACGGCCAATGGGCGCAGCCGGCCGTTGTCGATGTGCGGCTTGGTGACGAACACCGAGCCGATGGACAGCGGAACATGACCGGCGACAGCATCGGTCATCAGCGGGCCGCCGCCTTTGTAAGGCACATGCTGCCAGTCGATGCCGCCGCTCTTGCTCAGCAGCGCCATCGCCAGGTGGCCCAG
>JANOOO010000052.1:0-2279 GCA_031421375.1 Polaromonas sp. | reverse complement strand
GCAGGTAGGCGCGTGAAAAACCGCCCGATGCGCTGCCGTCGGGCAAAACTTGGCCTTTGCAGGTATAGCAGCTGCAGCTGGCATCGACCGGCTGGTCGTCCAGCTTGTAGCGCGCGTTGCGAATCTTCAGGTCGCCAAAGCGCGTGAACATGTGGCCGTTGCGGGCATTGCGCGTCGGCATCACGCAGTCAAACATATCGACGCCCGACGCCACGCCTTCAACCAGGTCTTCGGGCGTGCCGACGCCCATCAGGTAGCGCGGCTTGTGAGCCGGCAGCCGGTGCGGTGTGTGCGCCATGATGCGCAGCATTTCTTCCTTGGGCTCGCCGACGCTGACGCCGCCGACGGCATAGCCGGGGAAGTCATGTGCAACCAATGCATCGAGTGATTCCTGACGCAGGCGCTCGAACATGCCGCCCTGCACGATGCCGAACAGTGCGTTGGCGTTTTCAAGTTTCTCGAACTCGGCCTTGCAGCGGCCGGCCCAGCGCAGGCTCAGCTCCATCGAGCTGCGTGCTTCAAGCTCGGTGGTGATGTGGCCCTGGGTGTCGTAGGGCGTGCATTCGTCGAACTGCATGACGATGTCGCTGTTTAGGACAGTCTGGATTTGCATCGAGATCTCGGGCGTCAAAAAGAGTTTGTCGCCGTTGACGGGCGATGAGAACCTCACGCCTTCTTCGGAGATTTTTCGCCCCTTGCCGTCGGTGCCGCCGAGCGACCAGACCTGAAAGCCGCCGCTGTCGGTGAGGATCGGTTTGTGCCAGTTTTCAAATTTGTGCAGACCGCCGAACTGCTGCAGCACGTCCAGCCCAGGCCGCATCCATAAATGAAAGGTGTTGCCGAGGATGATTTGCGCGCCCATCTCATGCAGCGACTGCGGCATCACGCCCTTGACGGTGCCGTAGGTGCCGACGGGCATGAAGATTGGCGTCTGCACCACGCCGTGGTTCAGCGTGAGCGTGCCGCGCCGGGCCATGCCTTCGGTTTTGAGGAGGTTGAATTCAAGCATCGGTTTTTGAGAAATATCGAACGTCCGGCAGACCGTCGAAGTGCTGGTCCTGCGTCCACAGGGTTGCCCGATGCAGCTGGGCGCTTGCGTAAATCAGGCTGTCAGCGAGGGGCAGCGGATAAATAATTGCCAAGCGGCTGAGCGAGAGATCGAAGTCGATGACCCGCCCCCGGCACATCACGGCCTCCGCGTACGCCGCTACCTTGGCACCGATTTCGCGGTGGAGCTTTTTGCTCACTTCGTAAATGGTGATGACCGGAACAATCAGTTGTTCCGGGTTTTCGGCCGCAGTCGCAAAGAGTTCGGCGCGCGGGGTGTCGCGAAAATATTCAATCCAGCATGAGGAGTCGAGCGTGAGCAGAGTGCCTGCGGCATCGGTTTGAGTGCTCGCTGGCATCAAAGACGATCAGGCTCATTCGGAATATCGCTGTCTTTAAGAGCACGGGCAATGCCACGATAAGCGCTGACCGGTTTTAAGGGCACGAGGTGCAATGCGCCATCGAACTCAATCCAGGTCAGCTTCGCGCCCGGCTTGAGATTGAGGTGCTCGCGCACCGAACTCGGCACAACCACCTGATATTTGCTCGATAGCGTCACGGTATTGCTGGCTGGTTTCATATCGATGAGTTTATCGCTTTACCATGTTCCTGTCGAAATAAAGACGCGGCGGCCGTTGCACAGACGGTCGAAGGACTAGACAAAAAGGCGGAATGCGGGAAGGTAAGACGGCGAGTTTTCTTTGCAAATAAGTGAATTCAAGCGAAAATGAACGCTTTGTTTCCATGAGGCACCTATGCATTCTGAAGCCATCGTTTCCAGCAAAGGCCAGGTCACACTCCCGGCCGCCATGCGCGCCAAGCTGGGTATCACAGCGGGCACTCACATTCGGTTTGAGCTTCGCGGCACGGAGCTGGTTATCACGCCTGAGCTGCCCATGAGCGCGTACCGCGGCATGTTAAAGGGTTACGACCTGGGCGACATTGAGCCTGAAAAAGAGCTGGATCGGACCTTCGAGTGAACGTGGTTGATTCGTCGGGTTGGGTTGAATATCTGCTCGATAGCCCGCGCGCCGATCTGTTCGCAGACCCGATCGAGCAGCGCAACCAACTCCTCGTCCCCACCATCGCCTTGTTCGAGGTCCACAAGGTGCTGAGCCGCAGTTTGCCGGCCGAGCTCGTCAAGCGGGCGCTTGATGTGATGCGACTGGGCCGCGTGCTGGACTTGACCGATGCCCGGGCGATCGCAGCCTCCGTGGTTGCGCGGCAGCACC
>JANOOO010000051.1:0-3397 GCA_031421375.1 Polaromonas sp. | reverse complement strand
TTTAACTTAAGAAAGCCATGTATGAACATTCATGAATTTGAAGCGCAGCTGAAAGCAGATCACTTCGACGAAGCGGTGCCCATGGAGCGCGCCGTTGGCTACGCCTTGGGCGAGCACCAGCATCCGTTTGACGCCTGCGCGCTGATCACGGCTGGCGACTTCACGCTGGTGGTTGATGGCGTTTCGACCTGTTACCGGGCGGGCGATGTTTTCCGGCTGGCCGCCGGTACGCCGCACCTGGAGGCGGCCGGGCCGCAGGGCGTGAGCTACCTCTCAGGCCGCAGGCCGGTCAGGCCGACATGAAGTTGCGTCCATTCAAGGTTCTCGGCATCCAGCAGATCGCCATCGGCGCGCCGCGCAAAGACCGGCTTCGTACGCTGTGGGTCGATATGCTCGGGCTGGAGGTGACCGGCCATTTCGTCAGCGAGCGCGAAAACGTTGATGAAGATATTTGCACCATTGGCAGCGGCCCGTTCAAGGTTGAGGTCGATTTGATGCAGCCGCTCGACATCGAAAAAAAACCGGCCGTGCAGTCCACCCCGCTCAACCACGTCGGCCTGTGGGTGGACGACCTGGCGCAGGCCGTTACGTGGCTGACGGCGAAGGGCGTGCGCATGGCTCCCGGCGGCATTCGCCGGGGAGCGGCGGGTTTCGACATCTGCTTTCTTCATCCCAAGGCGAACGAGGAATTTCCGATTGCCGGTGAGGGCGTGCTGATTGAGCTGGTTCAAGCCCCGCCAGAGGTGATCGGGGCCTTTTCTGCGATGACGCAAACGCGGATTTAAGACCCTGCGGCGCACTACGTTTGACGCAGCGCGCGGGCACGCGCGAGGGCGGCGTCGATCACGGCGCGTTTTCGCTGGCTTGCCTCGTCTGGGTGCGATGCGCTGTCCAGAACCGGTACTTGAGGCGCGTGCCTGCTTTCGGCGGGGCTGCCGCGCACGGGCCTCAAACGATGCACGTCGTAGCGCTGGCGCGCTTGCCGCGCCTGCGTGTCCGACCACGCTGCCCAGCCGGTTTTCTGACCCGTCACGTCTGTCATGCTGATGCAATCGACCGGACACACCGGCAGGCACAACGCGCAGCCAGTGCAGTGCGGCTCAATGACGCTGTGCATGGCTTTGCTGCTGCCGAAGATCGCATCTGTGGGGCAAACCGGCAGGCACAGCGTGCAACCAATGCACCAGGCTTCGTCGATGACGGCTACTCCGCGAGGCGCTTCAATGCCGTTCTGGGGATTGAGTGGCAGTGCGCTCTGCCCGGTGATGGCTGCGAGCCTTGCGATGCCCTCGGAGCCTCCAGGTGGGCACTGATTAATGGGCACCATGCCATCTGCAATCGCCTGCGCGTAGGAGGCGCAATCCGGGTAGCCGCAGCGCGTGCATTGCGTCTGCGGTAGCGCGGCATTGATGCGCTCGGCAAGTGAGAGTGGAGCGGCGTCAGTCACGGAGGTATTGTCGTTGCCCCGATTCTGGATTGACTCTCAAGCCCGCACCAACGGGCACAAGCCGCATGGGCTGGTGCCCCTTCAAGCGCGCCAAATCAGCCCGCAAGCAGTCTGAAATTGACCCGCAAGCGGACTGAAACGGGCCTACTTGCTGGTCGAGGCTTTGCGCGCCCGGCTCGTGCTAACCGGCTTGGCTGGCACGATCTTTTGCACCAGACGCAGCGGGCCCGCTTTGGCTACTGCAGCGCGGGGCTTCTTGACCACAGCCGCTTGTGCGGCGCGGGGCTTGGCTGGCACCGCGTCAGCCGCATGATCTGCGCTCAAGTCATGTGTCCCCGGTTGGGCGGCGTGGGGCTTGGCTGGCGTCGCGTGAGCCGCATGTGTTGCCGCAGGGCTGTGCGCGTGAATGAATTCTTTGACAGCCGGGTACACCAGGTCGCGCCAGCGCTTGCCGCTGAAAATGCCGTAGTGACCGGCACCCTTGACCTCGTAATGCAGCTTCTGCGCAGAGGCCACGCCGCTGCACATGTCGAGGGCCGCACGCGTTTGCCCTGAGCCGGAGATATCGTCAAGCTCGCCTTCGACAGTCATGACTGCCGTCCTTTGAATGTCGCCGGGGCGAACCCGCTCAAGCTCACCGGTGATTGATCGCACGTCCCAGTTGCCATTGACCAGTTTGAACTCCTGAAAAACGGTGCGGATGGTGTCGAGGTAGTACTCGGCGTCCAGGTCGAGTACGGCGTTGTATTCGTCGTAGAAGCGGGTATGGGCCTCGGCTCCGGCGTCGTCGCCTTTGATCAGATCCTGAAAATAATCGTAGTGGCTGGTCGCGTGGCGGTCCGGGTTCATGGCGACAAAGCCCGCGTGCTGCAAAAAGCCCGGGTACACGCGGCGGCCCGCACCAGGGAAGCTGTTGGGGACGCGATAGATCACGTTGTTCTCAAACCAGTCGTAGCTCTTGTTCGTCGCCAGATTGTTGACGCCGGTGGGCGATTTGCGGGCGTCGATGGGGCCACCCATCATCGTCATTGAAAGCGGTGTGGTTTCGCCGCGTGAGGCCATCAGCGAGACAGCAGCGAAAACCGGCACCGTAGGCTGGCACACGCTGATAACGTGACAGTTGCCATAACCGGCCTGCAGGTGACGGATGAATTCCTGGATGTAGTTGACGTAATCGTCGAGTGAAAACGTGCCTTCTGTGAGCGGCACAGTGCGCGCATTTTTCCAGTCGGTGATGTACACCTTGTGGTCCTTGAGCATGGTTTTAACGGTGTCACGCAGCAGCGTTGCATAGTGCCCCGAAAGCGGCGCGACGATCAACACAGCGGGCTGGCCCTTGAGCTTCGACAGCGTTTCGGGGTTGTCCGAAAAGCGTTTGAATCGGCGCAGTTCGCAAAACGGCTTGTCGATCTCGACCCGCTCGTGGATGGCGATGCTGGAGCCGCCAAGATCGACCGTGGGGATGTAGAAGCCTGGCTTTTCGTAGTCCTTTCCGAGCCGGTAAACCAGGCTGTAGGCGGCTGCAACTCGCTGTGAGAGCTGGTTCTGGCCCAGAGGCGACATCGGGTTGCCGTAGAGTTTTGCGGCGGCCTGCGCAAAATCGACGAAGGGCTCCATCAACATGCGCTGGGTTTCATAGACTTGATAAAGCATGGGGGAATCCTTTGAAAAATCGTGTGGTGCAGGGGCGAAAATCGCGGATGTTGCAGTGCAGCAATAATAACAGCCCGGGTGCTGAAAGTGTGCGAAAGCGCTTCAATCAAAGAGTTACTTTGGCTCGCACGCCGGTCAGTAGGCCGCTTTTCTGCTTGGCTTGCAAGCTTGCCCGCTTTGGCTTCAATGCAGCAAACGGGCTCATAAAATTTCGTCGAAGCTGCGCTACGTCAGCCCTTCAGTTCAGGAGAAACCATGGTTCCCGTTTCACGCGCTGCCGCATCACTGTCGCTGGCA
>JANOOO010000050.1:0-4235 GCA_031421375.1 Polaromonas sp. | reverse complement strand
GCCAGATCGTCAAAGTCAAGGTCATGGAGACCGACGAGAAGGGGCGTGTCAAGCTGTCGATGAAGGTCTTGCTGGACCGCCCGATGCAGGGCCACGACCAGGATCGTGGTTAAACCATTGGTCATTGGTCATTGGTCATTGATCAGTCGCTACTAAAACAATAGCTGCTTGCGCCCGTGTTTATTGGGCTGGCGGCATTAACCTTCATAAAATCGCATGAAAGCCATTGAAATCACCGCGTTCGGCGCGCCCGAGGTCTTGCAAGCGTGCGTGCGCCCCGACGCGCAGGCGGGTGCGGGCGAAGTGCTGATTCGCGTTGCGGCCTCCGGCATCAACCGCCCCGACGTGTTGCAGCGCACCGGCAACTACCCGGTGCCGCCGGGCGCATCTGACATTCCCGGGCTGGAAGTCGCAGGCGAAATCATCGCGGGCGATGCGGCTGCCATGAGCGCCGCCGGTTTCAAACTGGGCGATCGCGTGTGCGCGTTGGTGGCGGGCGGGGGCTACGCCGAGCTGTGCGTGGCACCAGTCGGTCAGTGCCTTCCGGTTCCGGGGGCGTTGAGCGACATTGAGGCCGCGTCGCTGCCCGAAACCTTCTTCACGGTGTGGAGCAATGTTTTTGAGCGTGCGCGCCTGCAGTCCGGCGAGACGCTGCTGATTCAGGGCGGCTCGAGCGGCATTGGCGTCACCGCCATTCAGATGGCCAAAGCCAGAGGCGCGACGGTCATCGTCACAGCGGGCAGCGACGACAAATGCGCCGCCTGCGTTGCGCTCGGTGCCGACCACGCCATCAACTACAAAAGCACTGACTTTGAAGCCGAAGTCAAAACTCTGACCGGCGGCAAGGGTGTCAACGTCATCCTCGACATGGTGGCGGGCAGCTACGTCGCACGCGAAGTCAATTGCCTGGCTGAAGATGGCCGCATCGTCATCATTGCGGTGCAGGGGGGAGTCAAGGCCGAGTTCAACGCCGGGCTGGTGCTGCGCAAGCGCTTGAGCATCACCGGCTCAACACTGCGCCCGCGCTCGCTCGAATTCAAAACGGCGATTGCGCAGGCATTGAAAGCGCAAGTCTGGCCCCTGATCGCCAGCGGCAAAATCAAACCCGTGATCCACAGCACCTTCGCTGCAGCCGACGCGGCCCAGGCGCACACGCTGATGGAGTCAAACCAGCACGTCGGCAAAATTGTGTTGACCTGGTGAGTCGCCCATCATGAAAAAACTGATCGCAGGCAACTGGAAAATGAACGGCAGCCTGGCTGCCAATGAAGCACTGTTGCGTGAGATTGCGCAAGGCTTGCCGGGTGCGCCCGCGTGCGACATTGCGGTCTGCGTGCCAGCGCCGTTTTTGGCCCAGGCACAAACGCTGAAGGCCGGGGTCAGCGGCTTGCATGCACTGGCTCTTGGTGCGCAGGATGTCTCGGCACACGCAGCCGGGGCCTACACCGGCGAGATCAGCGCAGCCATGCTCAAGGAATTTGACTGCCGTTACGCCATCGTCGGTCATTCAGAGCGCCGCCAGTATCACGGCGAGTCTGACGCTCTGGTGGCCGACAAGGCCAGGGCCGCGCTTGCGATGGGCATCACGCCCATCGTCTGCGTCGGCGAGACGCTGGCTGAGCGCGAAGCTGGCCGCACCGAAGAAATCGTCAAACGCCAGCTGGCTGCGGTGATTCATGTCAACGGTCATTGCATCAGTGAAATTGTTGTCGCCTATGAGCCGGTCTGGGCCATTGGCACCGGCAAAACCGCTTCACCCGAAGAAGCGCAGGCGGTTCACGCGGTGCTGCGTGCGCAATTGCAGGCGGCCAGTGACCAGTCGGCGCGCGTCAAGATTTTGTACGGCGGCAGCATGAATGCAGCCAATGCGCAGGCATTGCTCGGACAGCGCGATATCGATGGTGGCCTGATTGGCGGGGCCGCGCTGAAAGCAGCCGATTTCTTAAAAATTATTGCCGCAGCCTAGTACTGCAACCCGAAAGTATCGAAACATGAAAGCGCGTCTTCGCACCCCTGGCGGCGTTGCAACCCTTGCGAAGGCGTATAGCCTTCGCTGCGGCTTGCGCCTTGCCACGGGCACGAATCCATCACTTTCATTTTGTTTCGCTACCTCCGGGTTGCAGTACGGGGGCGGGCGCAAGCAGCTATTTAATCAGGAGTCAATATGAGTATGTTGTTAACCGTTGTTCTTGCCGTGCAGATGCTGTCGGCGCTCGTCATGGTGGGATTGATTCTGGTCCAGCACGGCAAGGGAGCCGACATGGGCGCAGCCTTTGGTGGTGGCAGTTCAGGCAGCTTGTTCGGTGCCAGCGGAAGTGCCAACTTTTTGTCGCGCAGTACCGGCGTGCTGGCGGCGCTGTTTTTTGCCTGCACGCTGATGCTCGCTTACTTTGGCAACAGCCAGCCGCGCACCGGTACCAGCGTGCTCGATGGCGCAGCTGTGACGGCACCGGATCCCGCAGCCTCGGGCGCGGGGCAAATTCCGGGGACTTCGGTGCCCCCGTCTGCGGTGCCTGCGGCACCTGCCCCGGCGGCGTCGGGTGCCGGTCAGATTCCCACGAAATAGGGCTGAATCGAGACCGGTTCTCGCTGGAGAAGGCGGGGTTTCGGGTTAAACTGCAAGACTGCCTGGAGCGCAATAAAACCGTGGGGTTACCTCATGCTATCCAGGCAGCAAAAACCGCGGACGTGGTGAAATTGGTAGACACGCTATCTTGAGGGGGTAGTGCCGAAAGGTGTGCGAGTTCGAGTCTCGCCGTCCGCACCAGGTTTGAAGCTATCTCTTATCTGCAGCGCCGCAGCGTTGCTTTTTTTATGGGTCTGCTGACCCGGCTTTTCGGGCTTAAACGAGCATCGGTGGCCTTGCAAGAGTTCAATCCAACATGAATCTCGACCAGTACCTTCCCGTTCTGCTGTTCATTCTGGTCGGCGTCGGTGTCGGCGTGGTGCCGCAGGTCTTGGGTCGCCTGCTTGGCCCGGTCAAACCCGACAGCGAAAAAAATTCCCCTTACGAATGCGGCTTTGAAGCCTTTGAAGACGCACGCATGAAGTTTGACGTGCGCTACTACCTCGTTGCCATTCTCTTCATTATTTTTGACCTTGAAATTGCGTTCCTGTTTCCGTGGGCGGTCGCGCTCAAGGAGATCGGTGCAGTGGGTTTTTGGTCCATGATGATTTTCCTGGGCATTCTGGTCGTGGGCTTTATTTATGAGTGGAAAAAAGGCGCGCTCGACTGGGAGTGAAAATTATTCACAGCGGATGGATCTTGTTTCGGCTTGATCCCACGCAGTTTCACCATTAGGACTTTGCATGTCACTTGAAGGTGTTTTCAATGAGGGTTTCATGACCACGAGTTACGACTCGGTGGTTAACTGGGCCAAAACAGGTTCGCTGTGGCCGATGACGTTTGGCCTGGCCTGCTGCGCGGTGGAGATGATGCACGCTGGTGCGGCACGTTACGACCTGGACCGCTTCGGCATGTTGTTTCGCCCCAGCCCGCGCCAGTCAGACCTGATGATCGTTGCCGGTACGCTGTGCAACAAGATGGGTCCGGCGCTGCGCAAGGTGTATGACCAGATGTCCGAACCGCGCTGGGTGTTGTCGATGGGCTCATGCGCCAACGGCGGGGGCTACTACCACTACAGCTATTCGGTGGTGCGTGGTTGTGATCGCATCGTTCCGGTCGATGTGTACGTGCCGGGTTGCCCGCCCACGGCCGAAGCGCTGATCTACGGCATCATTCAATTGCAGCAGAAAATTCGCCGCGAAAACACCATTGCGAGGGCCTGAGGATGGCCCCGGTTGCGGCTTTATCGTCTTTCGTGCCTGCTTGTCCGCAGTCCTTGAGTGACACCCTTCGTGCGGTACTGGGTAGCCGGGCTGCGGCAGTCACCGTGGCCTTTGGCGAAGTCACTGTCAATGTCGCGGCGACTGACTATCTTGAATCGGCCCAGTTGCTGCGCGATGCCGACGGTTGCCAGTTTGAGCAACTGCTTGACCTGTGCGGCGTCGATTACTCCGAGTACGGCGACGGAGCTTATGACGGCCTTCGCTACTGCGTGGTGTCGCATCTGTTGTCCGTCAGTCTGAACCATCGGGTGCGGCTGAAGGTGTTTTGTGCAGACGACGATTTCCCCGTTATCGCGTCGCTGACCGAACTCTGGAACTCGGCCAACTGGTTCGAGCGCGAAGCCTTCGACCTGTTCGGCATCGTCTTCGAGGGGCACACCGACTTG
>JANOOO010000049.1:0-5523 GCA_031421375.1 Polaromonas sp. | reverse complement strand
CCACCTGCGCATTGATGATGCCGCGCTCTTCAAAGGTTTTGTCGAGCTCAAGCTTGCCGATCACGCTGCGAAGCGAGGTTTGTGCCAACTGGCTGATGGCCACGATGTAGTTCGACGAGCCATAGCTGGCGCGCATCGGGTCGGTCACCTGGAAATACAAAATTCCATCGACCTGCAACTGGGTGTTGTCGCGCGTGATACAGATCTGGCTGGGCACGTCCAGGGGGATTTCCTTCAGGCTGTGCTTGTAAGCCACCTTGTCGATAAAGGGAACCAAAAAATTCAGACCCGGGGCCAGTGTGCCGTTGTATTTGCCCAGCCGCTCCACGATCCAGGCATTTTGCTGGGGCACGACCTTGACTGACCGCGTGATGAAGATAGCGGCGATGACGACGATGAGAATCGCGATTTCCATGATGACTCTTTTCTTGTAATGACGTTTGATTAAACCTTGTCGACCAGCAGGCGGCTGCCGACCAGTTCAGAGACCCGGTGTGCGCCCGCAGAGGGGATCACACCAGAGCGGTGAATCGCGGTCCAGCTGCTGCCGCGGTAGTTTACGTTGGCTGTGCCGTCAGGATTCCAGGCTTCGATCTGCACGATTTCACCCACATCCAGGTTGACACTGCGGTCGGCACGGGCTGAAGGGTCGGTCGGCTTGCGTTTTTTGACCTGGTACCAGACCACCACGGCACCACCGCCCACCAGGGCTGCCACCAGCAGTTGCACCACGATGCCTGCCCCGGCCTGGGCTGCCAGCGCTGCGGCGGCCATGCCCACGGCGAGCATCAAGAGGTAGAAGGTTCCCGTGACCAGTTCAAAGGCCACGAAGGCCCCTGCGAGCAGCCACCAAATGGTTGATTCCGACATGCTTTGTTCCTTGCGTTTCGTAAAAGACACATTCTGAGGCAGAAGAACGAATTGCCAAGCTTATTCAAGCCTGCGTATGACCAAGTCAGCTCATCTGTCAAAAAATATCCTTAGACTTCGGCCCTGATCCGATTTTTTTGGCTGCTTCAGGCAAAGGCATTTTGATGAAATTTCGCTTTCCCATCGTCATCATCGACGAAGATTTCCGCTCCGAAAACACTTCCGGCCTCGGCATTCGCGCGCTGGCGCAGGCGATTGAGACCGAGGGCTTTGAAGTACTCGGCGTGACAAGCTACGGCGATTTATCGCAGTTCGCGCAACAGCAGAGTCGTGCCAGCGCCTTCATTTTGTCCATCGATGACGAGGAGTTCACGCCCGGCCCCGACCTCGACCCAGCGGTACTGAATCTGCGCAAGTTCATTGAAGAAGTGCGGCGCAAAAATCTGGACGTGCCGATTTACGTTTATGGCGAGACCAAAACCTCGCGCCATATTCCGAACGACATCCTGCGCGAGCTGCACGGCTTCATTCACATGTTTGAAGACACGCCGGAGTTTGTCGCGCGACATATTCTGCGTGAGGCAAAAAGCTACCTGGAGGGTGTGCAGCCGCCGTTTTTCAAGGCTCTGCTGGATTACGCCGAAGACGGCTCGTATTCGTGGCATTGCCCCGGTCACTCAGGCGGCGTGGCTTTTTTGAAGAGCCCGGTCGGCCAGATGTTTCACCAATTTTTTGGCGAAAACATGCTGCGTGCCGACGTGTGCAATGCAGTCGAAGAACTCGGCCAGTTGCTCGACCACGACGGGGCCATCGGTGCCAGCGAGCGCAATGCGGCGCGCATTTTCAACGCCGACCACTGCTTTTTCGTCACCAACGGCACTTCAACGAGCAACAAAATCGTGTGGCACCACACCGTTGCGCCCGGTGACGTGGTGGTGGTGGACCGCAACTGCCACAAATCGATTCTTCACGCGATCATCATGACCGGCGCGATTCCGGTTTTTTTGAAGCCGACGCGCAATCATTTCGGCATCATCGGGCCAATCCCGCAAAGCGAATTCGAGCCCGATGCCATCCGGGCCAAGATTGCTGCCAACCCGCTGCTGGCGAACGTCAATGCCGACAAAGTCAAGCCGCGCGTGCTGACGCTGACGCAATCGACTTACGACGGCGTGCTCTACAACACAGAGACCATCAAGGGCATGCTTGACGGCTACATCGACAACCTGCATTTCGACGAAGCCTGGTTGCCGCACGCCGCCTTTCATCCGTTTTACGGTGCCTATCACGCGATGGGCAAAAACCGCGTTCGCCCGAAAAACGCCGTGGTGTATGCGACCCAGTCGATTCACAAGCTGCTGGCCGGCATCAGTCAGGCCAGTCATGTGCTGGTGCAGGATTCGCAGAACATCAAGCTCGACCGGCACCTCTTCAATGAGGCTTATTTGATGCACACCTCGACCTCGCCCCAATACAGCATCATTGCAAGCTGCGACGTGGCGGCCGCGATGATGGAGCCGCCGGGCGGCACCGCGCTGGTGGAAGAAAGCATCGCCGAAGCGCTGGACTTTCGCCGTGCCATGCGCAAGATTGACGAAGAGTACGGCAGCGACTGGTGGTTCAAGGTCTGGGGGCCGGACAAGCTCGTCGATGAAGGTATTGGCGAGGCGAAAGACTGGATCATCAAGGGTGAATCGCGCAGCGCCAAGCGTGCCAAAAACGGCGCCAACAACTGGCACGGCTTTGGCCAGATGGCGACCGGCTTCAACATGCTGGACCCGATCAAATCGACCATCGTGACGCCGGGCCTGGACTTGAACGGCAAGTTCTCGAAGACCGGTATTCCGGCGAGCATCGTCACCAAGTTTCTGGCCGAACAC
Source organism: Polaromonas sp. (assembly GCA_031421375.1). Lineage (GTDB taxonomy): Bacteria > Pseudomonadota > Gammaproteobacteria > Burkholderiales > Burkholderiaceae_C > Polaromonas. Next base: position 2,773 of record JANOOO010000049.1, on the reverse strand, counting down.
GGTGTGATCGTCGAGAAAACCGGGCTCTACAGTTTCTTCATCATGTTCACCATCGGCATCACCAAGGGCCGCTGGAACACGCTGCTGACGGCGCTGCAGCAGTTCAAGGATGACTACGCCAAGAACCAGCCGATGTGGCGCATCCTGCCCGAGTTTTGCCAGAAATATCCGAAGTACGAGCGCATGGGTTTGGCCGATTTGTGCCAGCATGTTCATGCGCTTTATGCGAAGTACGACATCGCCCGGCTCACCACAGAGGTGTACTTAAGCGACCTCGCACCCGCCATGAAGCCGAGCGACGCCTACGCGCACATTGCGCACCGCACCACTGAGCGCGTCGAGATCGACCATCTTGAAGGCCGCATCACGGTCGGGCTGGTGACGCCCTATCCGCCGGGCATTCCGCTGTTGATTCCAGGCGAAGTCTTCAACAAAAAAATCGTCGATTACCTGAAGTTTGCCCGCGAGTTCAATGCTCAGTGCCCGGGTTTTGAAACCGACATTCACGGCCTGGTTGAGCAAGTCGATGCCAAAGGCAAAGCGCGCTACTACGCCGACTGCGTCAGGAAGTAGCCGCTGCAGCAAGCCCACGCTCGCCCGACCCTGGTACGAACGAGGGTTGCCGGGCCGCAGCTCGATTCATATTGAAATGCGATTAAAGCCCAATAGCGACGGGCGCAGTCAGCTACTGATTTAATAGCGACTGGATCGACGCTCAATAGAGGGGACGGCCGAAGCGCCGATGCCGCAAACTACCCGTGCCGCACCGCAACCGTCTTCAGCGTCGTGAAGCCCAATAGGGCATCGAGCCCTTTTTCGCGCCCGTAGCCCGACGACTTCACACCGCCAAAGGGCAGCTCCACGCCGCCTGCGGCACCGTAGTTGTTGATGAACACCTGGCCGCTGCGCATCCGTTTGGCCATGCGGAACTGGCGTGCGCCATGCAGCGTCCAGATGCCGGCGACCAGGCCGTATCGCGTCGCGTTGGCAAGCTCGACTGCATGATCTTCATCGGTGAAGGGCATCGCGCACAACACGGGGCCGAACACTTCTTCTTGAGCCAGCCGGTGCATCACAGGCACGTCGCGCAGCAGCGTGGGGGCTTGGTAAAAGCCGCTTTCTGGAGCTTCTTCGACGACCTGGCCCTGCGCCACCATCGGAATACCCGCGACCTGCGCATCGCTCAAAAAATCCCACACGCGCTGTTGCTGGCTCTGGCGAATCAGCGGGCCCACGTCCAGGTCAAGGCCGGCCGGGCCGACTCGCAGTCTGGTAAAAGCCTCGCCGAGCTTTTCAAGCAGCGGCTCGTAGATGCTTTGTTCAATCAACAAGCGTGAGCCGGCTGAGCAGGTCTGGCCGGCGTTCTGCACGATGGCGTGTACCAGCGTCGGAATCAGATTGAGATTGCTGTCGTCGAGATCGACATCGCCAAACACGATCTGCGGGCTTTTTCCGCCGAGCTCCAGCGTCACCGGGCAATGCCGTTCGGCGGCGACCTGCTGAATCAGCGTGCCGACTTTTGGGCTCCCGGTGAAACTGATGTGGTCTATGCCCGCGTGGCGCGCCAGCGCGTCACCGACTTCGTGGCCGTAGCCGGTAACGATGTTGATCGCCCCGGCGGGAAAGCCCGACTCAGCCGCAAGTTCAGCCACGCGCAGCAGAGACAGGCAGGCGTCTTCAGACGGTTTGACGACGCACACATTGCCGGCTGCCAGCGCACCCGCCACGCTGCGGCCAAAAATCTGCATCGGGTAGTTCCACGGAATGACGTGGCCAGTCACACCATGCGGCTCGCGCCAGGTCATCACGCTGTAGCCATTTTGGTAAGGAAGCGTGTCGCCGTGCAGCTTGTCGCAGGCCCCGGCATAAAACTCGAAATAGCGCACCAGTGCGGCCGCATCGGCACGGGCCTGCGTCAGGGGTTTGCCGCAATCGCGCATCTCGATTTGCGCCAGCTCTTCGGCGTGGGCGGCCACGCTGGCGGCAAGCCGCATCAGCAGGCGGCCGCGCTCGGCGGCGCTCAGGCGACTCCAGCTGGTTTCGAGGCAATTGCGCGCCGCCCGAACGGCGATGTCAACGTCATCAGCATTGCTGCGCTGTATCTCGTCGTAGGGCTGTCCGTCAGACGGGTCAATGATCGCAATGGTTTTGCCCGATGAGGAGGGGACGGCGGCGTTGGCGATGTAGTTCAGTTGCATCGAAACATTTTGCTTGAAAGGCGGGCGGCTCTCGCATCAAGAGGCAGAAAAGCCTTTGGGCCACTGATTGCGGGCGCAAGGAGCTATAAAAAATGTAGCGACTGGCGGGGCCGCAGATCGGAGCGGGCTGGCTGCGATGGTGCCGCGCGCGGCTGTGGTTTTGTGACCGCAGCGATACCAAAACTAACATCGAATTCAGCTTGCGCTATGTAGGATGGAGACTACAAAAACAAGGGCTTCTTCCTACATTCAAAGGCATGCCGATTCAACTTCGGTTTTTTGTCAGCGAAGGGTTGAGACAGGGGAGGGCATTGCAGGCTTCACAGCCCCATCGGGTACCCGATGGCTTTGAAGTCGGCGGGTTTTCTTCCCGCCCGATACTCCTTTTTTCAAGCGTTTCAGGCCATCGCGCGTGCGCGAGTGGCCCGGCACTAACCTTGTATTTTTCAGACAGGACTTGTTCGATGACCGACTTATCTCGTGGCAGAACCGAATCCCCGCCGCCAGCCGACGAAGCTGCAGACCCGCCGTCGGGTCTGCTTGACCTGTTGCGGGCCGTCTTCAACCGCTTGCAC
>JANOOO010000048.1:0-1658 GCA_031421375.1 Polaromonas sp. | reverse complement strand
ATTCGCATCACTCACCCTCTTCAACGTCACTCAACCTCACTCAAAAAATCCAAAAAATGAGCCACCTTTCTCACAAAGCCAGCCGACACATCTGCCTCGCCCATCGTCTGACGCCAGCCGCGCTGGCCTGCATCACGCTGGCACTCGGAGCAGCTTCCGCCAGTGCCCAGCAAACGCTGGCACCCGTCACCGTCACCGCGACGCGCACCGAGCAAGCTCCGTTTAACGTGCCGGCTTCGGTCGATGTGATCGACGGCGAACGGCTGCGCTCCGATGGCCGCGCCCAGCTCAATTTGTCCGAGAGCCTGGCGCTGGTGCCCGGCATCGCTGCGCGCGACCGGCAAAACCAGGCGCAGGATCTGCAGCTGTCGGTGCGCGGCTTCGGTGCGCGCGCGGCTTTCGGCGTGCGCGGCGTGCGTATTTATGTCGATGGCATTCCGGCCACCATGCCCGACGGCCAGGGTCAGCTTTCGCACATCGACCTCGGCGCAGCCAGCCGGGTCGAGGTGTTGCGCGGGCCGTTTTCATCGCTGTACGGCAATTCGTCGGGCGGCGTGTTGCAGGTGTTCACCGAAGAGGGCCAAGGCCCGCCGGTCGTCACGCCGAGCTTCGCTTTCGGCAGCGACGGTTTTTTTCGCGGCGGCTTGCGTGCGCTCGGCAGCGCCGGGCCAGTGGGCTATTCAGTCGGCGTGAGCCGCGTCACCACTGACGGCTGGCGCGCCCACAGCGCCGCCGAGCGCGACCTGGCCAACGCCCGGCTTGACCTCAAGCTCGGCAGCGGCGGGCAGGTGACGCTGGTGGCCAATCGGGTCCAGGTCAAGGCCGACGACCCGCTCGGCCTGACGCGCACGCAGTTCGACGCCGCGCCGCAAAGCGTCGATCCGGTTGCCACGCAGTTCAACACCCGCAAAACCGTCACGCAAACCCAGGCTGGCGTGGTGGTCACCCACCCGCTGGGCGGCGGCGACCAGCTGCGGGCGATGGTCTATACCGGCTCACGCGACACGGTGCAGTTTCTGGCGATCCCGACCGGCCCGCAGGGCAGCCCGCTGCACCCTGGCGGCGTGATCGATCTGGAGCGTTCGTTTTCCGGTGTTGATTTGCGCTGGACCGGGCAGTTCACACTGGCCCAGGCACCGCTTGAGGCGGTCGCTGGCCTTTCGTACGACACCTTGCGCGAGCAGCGCCGCGGCTACCGCAACTTCACCGGCACGGGTGCGAACCAGACGCTGGGCGTGCAGGGCGACTTGCGCCGCAAAGAGACCAACCGCGCCAGCAACCTCGACCCGTACGCGCAGGCGACCTGGAAGTTCGACCCGCGCTGGACGCTCAACGCCGGCGTGCGGCGCGCCAGCGTGAAGTTCGATTCATCCGACCAATACATCGTCGGGGCCAATGGCAACGACAGTGGCAGCGCCAGCTACAGCGCCACGCTGCCGGTGGTCGGGATCGCCTTTGCGCCCTCAGAGCAGCTGCGTTGGTACGCAGCTGCCGGCAAGGGATTCGAGACGCCGACTTTTAATGAAATTGCCTACCGCGCCAGCGGTGGCACCGGCCTGAATTTCGGCCTGAAGCCGTCCCGCAGCAACAACGTCGAAGCCGGCGTGAAGTGGCGCACCCCGGCGGGCGCTGCGCAGCGCGCCGAAGTCAATGCGGCG
>JANOOO010000047.1:0-10678 GCA_031421375.1 Polaromonas sp. | reverse complement strand
TATTCAAAGGGCTCACTCCTACATCGGCCGACCCTCAGTACTGACAGGGCCACAGCGCAGAAGCCGATGACCCCGGCGAGGTGATTTCTTTAACCTTGCAGCAGGTGTTTCAAACGAGACGCCAAGCGCTTTTCAAGGTGCAAGGAGCCGAACATGCTGAACTAAGCCGTGATCTTTCTGGTGATCGCCTTGATCGCAGCCGGTACGGTCGATATCGCGAAGATTCTTTTCTTCATCTTTGTCATTCTTGCCATCGTCAGCTTTGTGGTCAGCATGTTGCGCAAAAAATAACTCAGTTGCGGGTCGGGCTTGTTGCCGCTGGTGCCGTGGCTCGCCTCTCCAAATTCTGATGAGCGCCCCTGAGGCGAGCCTTTTTTTAACCCAATCGATGCAAAGCAATCGATTTTTCAAGGAACCGATATGAGCACACCTTTTCAAAATACAGCCCGTGAGGCCACTGCTGCCGGGCACCAGGCTGTGGACCAGGCATCGGGCGCAGCGCACCGTGCGCTTGACTCCACGCGCGAGTTCGCCACCAGCGCCCTTGATAGCGCTGAAGGAAAAATGCGCAGCCTGCACAGCCGCGTTGACCCGGTTGTGGACATGCTCGCTGAAAAGGCTCAAAAGCTGGCCCAGCAGAGTTATGAGATGGCAGCCGAAGCGCGTCAGCGCGCCCAGCAGTCCTTGAATCAGGCCAGTGCCGCCACGAGCCGCTATGTGTCGGAGCAGCCCTTGCGCTCGGTGCTGATTGCCGCGGCAATTGGCGCGGCGGTTGCGCTGCTTATTTCTGCTTCGCGCGACCGGAACAACACGCGATATTAATGTTGCGACCCGACCGATGCTGCTTACGCGGCTGATGCGGTTTACGTGGCTCACGCGGGCCGCCCAGCGCAAACCGCTGTAGGTCAATTTGCGCAATGGCCTCAAACAAAAAATAAGAGAAACCCTCTTTTCATGCTGCACCCGCTTTTTTCAACACTCATCAAGCGCCCTGATCTGGTGGTCGATCATTTGTCGGCCTACGCCGAGCTGGTCCAGATGGAGGTCGGAGACCTTGTCGGTGATTTGCTTACGCGCGCTGCGTCATGGATTGCTGCTGTCATCGCGGGGGCGCTGTTCGTTGTGCTGGCCGGAATCGCGTTGATGCTGGGGCTGCTGCAAAACCAGTTTCATTGGTCGCTGGTTGTCGTCCCCGGTGCCGCCTTGCTGTTGCTTGTAGTTGCTGTGGTGAGAGCCCTCAAGCCCTGGAAAGCGGAGCGTTTTCCGGAGCTGAGGGCACAAGTCGCCAGCGATGTTGAAGCCTTGCGTGCCGTCGCTTGAACCTTGATGAAGCCATGGCAGACCCTGCAACTTTGACCCCCCAGGAGAAGCTGGCCATTAGTCGGCAGGCCTTGTTTCGCGTCATGACGCAGGGCCCCCGTCATCAAAGCGAGCCAGCGCCTGGTGAATCCGCGTCCGACCCTGCGCAGCGCGCGCCGGTCGAAGAGGGCAGCGCTTTTTCGGCCATGCGCTATGCCCTTCATGCCTGGTGGCGCCACCACCCCGCGCATGCCGTGCTCGACGTGGGTCGCCCCATGTTCGACCGCTATGCGGCGCGTCGCCCGTTTCAGGTCCTCGGCATTGCCATGCTCGCCGGTGCGGCTGCCGTGCTGTTTAGACCGTGGCGGCTGGTCTCTATAGGCGGCTTGCTGCTGGCTGCGGTGAAGTCCGCCAGTACGCCCGGCGTTTTGTTGTCCATGCTTACCAGCGCATCTGATCACCCCACCAAAAAACCCTGACCCTCCATGAAAAAAATGCCCCATTCCTCATCCAGAGACATCCCGACAACCCTCAATCTCGACGAGTCGGCAATTGATGCGGCGCGCAAGAGCCTCGATGACGGTGCGGTCACGCCCGCTTACGGCCCGCACCGTGAGGCCATCATCAAGCTGCTGAACGATTCACTTGCGACCGAGCTGGTTTGTGTGTTGCGCTACAAGCGCCACTACTTCACTGCCAAGGGCGTGTCCTCACCCAAGATTGCCGACGAGTTTCTCGTTCATGCAACCGAAGAAGCTGCGCACGCCGATGCCATCGCCGAGCGCATCGTGCAGCTAGGCGGCGAGCCGGATTTTTCGCCAGACAGCTTGAGCAGCCGCAGCCATGCCGAGTATGACGAGTCCAAAGATTTGCAGGCCATGATTCGCGCGAATCTGGTTGCCGAGCGTGTGGCGGTTGAGACCTATCACCAGATGATCACCCTCATCGGCGACAAGGATCCCACGACGCGCCGCATGCTCGAAACCATTTTGGCTGACGAAGAAGAACACGCCAACGAGCTCAGTGACTGGCTTGAAAAGTAAACAAGCGCACGCTAATCAAAACCGCAGTCTGACCGGTGTGGTGCGGCAGGTCAGCTTGCTCCTTTAACTCTGCACCGAGTCCCGTCAACAATTCAATGAGGAAATTCACCATGAAATACGCTCGCGCAATCGCATTCTCCGCACTGGCCGGCATCACCATCATCGGCAGCGGCTGCGCTGTGGGGCGAGGTCAATCCACCGCGGGTGCCTACATCGATGACACCGCCATCACCACCGCCGTGAAAGCCAAGTACGTGGAAGACAAAACCGTCGCGGCGACTTCCATCAGCGTGGAAACGCTCAATGGCGTGGTCCAGTTGTCGGGCTTTGCCAAGTCAGCCGCTGAAAAAGCGCAGGCCGAGAGCCTGGCACGCGGTGTGAAGAACGTGAAGAGCGTTCGCAACGACATTACCGTTCGTCCTTAATGAGCTTCGTCGCTGGGCACACGCGCACACTGATGTGGGTGGGTTTAAGTGAGCGAAGTCAGGGCAGCGCTGCGACCCCGGTTGCAGCGCTGCTTTTTTTGGAACGAAAACGCGGCGACTTTCAGCTTGGGCTGGCTATCCGTGGCATGACTTGCGCAGCTTGCGAAACTCCGCCGGTTGAACTGGCGCGCTGCCGCTCGCGCCCGCTGCAAAAATGCCGCGCCGCGCAGCCTGCGCCTGGGCCTGCTGCGCGCCGTAGGGTCCGGCGCTACGCCGATAGCCGTTCGACCAGGCTTGGCCCTGCAACACCATAGCCTTCGCTACGTCCTGGCCGTCCATCGCCACAACGGCCACGAGCCGACTGTAGGCATCGCGCGTTTTGACGGTCACGCGCACCGCACGCCCCATCACGCGCGCGCTCAGCGCGTCACGCGAGGCGACGCCGCCGTCCTGGCAAATCTCGGGCGCGTCAATGCCGCTGAGTCGAACCTTGAACGGCTTGCCGCCGGTCAGCGGCCGGATGCGCAGCGTGTCGCCATCGACAACAAACGTGACCACGCCAGTCCAGGGCTCGCTCGTCACGGCGGCAGCAGGCGCGCAAGACAGGCTCGCAGCCATGCTCACTGCCAGACATGTGGCTGCACGGCGTATCGAAAGAGTTAAAAGTGGAAGAGTCATTTGCTATTATTTCAGGAGCTGCTTGCGACCGTGGCTATTGGGTCACAGGCCGAAAACAGCCTCTGACCGCAGAGGCGCAGAGGATGCAGGGAGCGAGATACAAAACCTTGATTATTTTCTCCTGAAGCCTCTGCGTTCGTGCATTAAATGACCCCGCTATGGATTGAATCAGCAGCCAGTTTCGACGCGTTTGCGACGGCACAGTGTCTTAAATCTCAAAGTTGTCGATCAATCGCGTGTTGCCGAGCTTGGCTGCGCCCAGCACCACCAGCGGCTCGGCGGACAGGCCGGCTTGCGGCGGCAGTAAGTCGCTGCGGCGGCGCACCGTCAGGTAGTCGGGCTTCCAGCCGCGCCGCGCCAGCGCCTGCATGGCCTGCGCTTCGAGCGCCGGCAAGTCGCCCGGCGCAACGTTGGCGGCCTGCGTGCCCAGCTCGCGCAGGGCCAGCGCCAACTGAACCGCCTCGGTGCGCTCGCTCGCATTGAGGTAGCCGTTGCGCGACGACAGCGCCAGGCCGTCGGGCGCCCGCTGGGTTTCGCCGGCCAAAATTTCAATCGGCAACGCAAACTGCTGCACCATGCGGCGGACCACCATCACCTGCTGGTAGTCCTTCTTGCCAAAGGCGGCGACTCCCGAAGGCATCCCGGCATAGACGCACGAAAAAAGCTTGAGCACCACGGTGCTGACGCCAATGAAAAAGCCCGGCCTGAAGTGGCCCTCCAAAATGTCAGCCAGATCGCTGCCCGGGTGAATCCGGTAGGTCTGCGGCTGCGGGTAGAGCTCCTGCTCGCGCGGTGCAAACAGCAGGTCGCAACCGGCCGCCTGCAGCCGTTCGGCGTCGGCGGCCAGCGTGCGCGGGTAGCTGTCGAAATCTTCATGCGGCGCAAACTGCAGGCGGTTGACGAAGATGCTCGAGACCGTGACATCGCCGAGTGACTTGGCCTCCCGCACCAGCGCAATGTGGCCGTCATGCAGGTTGCCCATCGTCGGCACGAAGGCCGGGCATTTGAAGGGACTGAGCGCGGCGCGCAGGTCAGCAATGGTGTGAACGGTTTGCATTGCGGGGTCTTGTTTTGAAGGGCTACCAGGCGTGCGTGGCATCGACCGGAAAGCTGCCGTCCTTGACGGCCTGCACATAGGCTTGCATGGCACCGTGTACGCTGCCGGCACCAATCATGAAGTTGCGCACGAACTTCGGCATCCGGCCCAGATTCATGCCCAGCATGTCGTGCAACACCAGCACCTGGCCGGCCGTCGCGCTGCCCGCGCCGATGCCGATGGTCGGGCAGCGCGTCAGCGTTTCAGTCAGCACGGCCGACAGCGCTGCCGGCACCATCTCCAGCACCAGCAAAGCCGCGCCAGCGTCCTGCAATTCATGCGCTTCGCGTTTGAGGCGGGCGGCAGCTTCGTCGGTTTTGCCCTGCACGCGGTAGCCGCCCAGCGCATGCACGGTTTGCGGCGTCAGGCCCAAGTGCGCGCAGACCGGAATGCCGCGCTCAACGATAAAGCGCACGACCTCAGCCGTCCAGCCGCCGCCCTCCAGCTTGACCATGTGCGCGCCGGCCTGCATCAGCACGCAGGCGCTGCGCAGCGCTTGCTCTTTGGACTCGTGGTAGCTGCCGAAGGGCAGATCGCCAATCAGCCAGGCTACGCCCTGCGAGCGGCGCAGGCCGTTGGCCACACACTCGGTGTGGTGGCGCATGGCCTCTAACGTGACGCCGACCGTGCTGGTTAGCCCCTGGCAAACCATGCCGAGCGAGTCGCCAACCAATATGCACTCGACGCCGGCCGCGTCTGCGACGGCAGCAAAGGTCGCGTCATAGGCCGTCAGCATGGTGATTTTTTCGCCCGCCGCATGCAGCTCACGCAGGCGCGGCAGGCTGACAGGCTTGCGCGCCGACGGCGTGGCCGCCGGGGCGAGCGTGCCGTAGGGTGTGGTCGTTGGGGCGGGCGGGGTGGCTTCAATGGTCATGGTCGTTCCCAATGAGGTTGAGCTGGAGCGAAGGCGCTTGAAAAGCTCGAATCACACGCGCCTCAAGCAGGCGCAGCGCGGCTCATGCCGAGGCGTTCCAGCAACTGCAGGTCGGCGTCGGTATCGGGGTTGCCGGTGGTCAGCAGCTTGTCGCCGTAAAAAATTGAATTGGCACCAGCCAAAAAGCACAGCGCCTGTACGCCGTCGCCCATCTGCTGGCGACCGGCCGACAGGCGCACGCGCGCGGTCGGCATCGTGATGCGGGCCACGGCAATTGTGCGGACGAACTCAAACGGGTCGAGGTCGGCCTGATTGGCCAGCGGCGTGCCTTCGACCTTGACGAGGTTGTTGATAGGCACCGACTCGGGGTAGGGGCTGAGGTTGGCGAGTTCGGCGACCAGCCCGGCGCGCTGGCGGCGCGTCTCGCCCATGCCGACGATGCCGCCGCAGCAGACTTTGACACCGGCGCTTCGTACCCGTGCCAACGTATCCAGCCGGTCCTGGTATTGCCGCGTGCTGATGATGTCAGCGTAAAAATCAGGCGCGCTGTCGAGGTTGTGGTTGTAGTAGTCGAGGCCCGCGCTTTGCAGTGTTTGCGCGTGGCCGTCTTCGAGCATGCCCAGCGTGGCGCAGGTTTCCAGCCCCAGCGCTTTCACGGTGCGAACCAGCTCGGCGACTTTTTCAATGTCGCGGTCTTTCGGCGAACGCCAGGCCGCGCCCATGCAAAAGCGCGTGGCACCGGCGTCTTTGGCGCGCTGCGCGGCTGCCAGCACCTCAGCGGGCTCCATCAACTTGCTGGCCTCGACGCCGGTGTCATAGCGCGCGGCTTGCGGGCAGTAGTTGCAGTCTTCCGGGCAGCCGCCGGTTTTGACGGAAAGCAGGGTGGCGAACTCAACCCGGTTCGGGTCGAAATTTTCGCGGTGGACGGTTTGCGCCCGGTGCATCAACTCGGGGAAGGGCAGGTTGAACAGCGCCTCGATGGCATCGATGCTCCACGGGCCGGGCGCGGCACGTGCGGCGCTGGGTCGTGGGGCGTGGAAAGTCAGGGTTTGTTCCAGAACAGAGGACATGGGGAGGGTTTCCGGATGGTTAGGTTGGCAACTAAGCAAAGCAAGGGCGCTCTAGGAGTCTGGGCGGCAGAAGGAACGTCGGCTGCAAAGTGACCGCAGCGGTCTATTTTTCGCCGCTTTCTTGCCAAATATCCAGATATTCGGCTGCGAAATCGTCAAAAACTATCCTCGCTGTGGCCACTTTTCGCTTCGACGCCTTCTGCCGCCCAGACTCCTAGTCGGGCACCGGGCGCGTCAGCCCTTCGGCACCTCAGGGCGAACGGGGGTCGCTGCGGGGGGCTTGAAAGCAAGAGCCGAGTTTACCCAGCCCCCGGCAGGTCTTCAGGCGGGCGAAAGCGGTGCCAGCTCGACCAGCGCCTCAATCAAGCGGTCAACATCGGTGAAGCTGTGGCTGGCCGACAGCGCGATGCGCAGCCGCGCGGTGCCGGGCGGCACTGTCGGCGGGCGAATCGCCGGCACCCACAGGCCGCGCTGGCGCAGGCCCGCCATTGCGGCCAGCGCGCCTTCGTTGCTGCCAATCATCAAGGGTTGAATCGCGGTGCTGGATTCGCCGAGCTGCCAGGCGCTGTGTTGCAGTCCGCGAGTGAGGCCATTGCGCAGCCGGGCGATCAGCGCCTGCAGGTGGCTGCGCCGCGTGTCCCCGCGTTCAATCAACTGCACGCTGGCTTGCAGCGCGGTCGCCAGCATCGGCGGCGCAGCGGTGGCAAAAATGTAGCTGCGCGTGCTTTGCAGCAGCCATTCGATGATCACCTCGCTGCCCGCAACAAAAGCCCCGGCCACGCCAGCCGCCTTGCCCAGCGTGGCCATGTAGAGCAGCCGCGCCGAAGCAGCGTCGCCACGCAGACCGAAATGCGCCGCGCAGCCGCGCCCCTGTGGCCCGATCACGCCGAAGCCGTGGGCGTCGTCGAGCAGCAGTAGCGCGTCGTGGCGTTCGGCCAGTGCCAGCATCGCGTGTACGTCGGCAATGTCGCCGTCCATGCTGAAAACCGCGTCGGTGACGATCAGCTTGCGCGCCGCCGGGCTGGCCGCCAACTCGCGCTCAAGCGCAGCCAGGTCGGCATGCGCGTAGCGGTGAATGCGGGCACGCGACAGCCGCGCACCGTCGATCAGGCAGGCGTGGTTCAGTGCATCGGAGAACACCGCATCGCCTGCGCCGACGAGGGCCGGGATGATGCCGATGCTGGCTGCATATCCGGCGTAAAAGTAGAGCGCGCGCGGCAGCCCGACGAAGGCGGCGAGCTGCTGCTCCAGCTGGGCATTGGCCGCGCTGTGGCCGCTGACCAGCGGTGACGCGCCTGCGCCGACGCCGAAGGTTTGCGCACCGGCGCAGGCCGCTGCGACCAGCTCCGGGTGGCCGGCCAGGCCGAGGTAGTCGTTGCTGCAAAACCCCAGCAGGCGTTCGCCATCGACTTCCATGAACGCGCCTGCTAGCGGCCGAACCACGCGGCGCGTTCGGCGCAAATGCTGAGCATCCAATGCGGCAAGCCGCGCCGGAAATTCGTTCAGCCAAAAGGGGTGCAGCGCCGTCGTCATGGCAAGCTCAAGACCAGCGTTCGTGCGTCGGGTGTGTTCTGAAAGGGCACGACGCCGAGCAGCGGCGCGGCCAGCCGCTGCGTCAAAAACGCGATGTTTTCAGCCTGCGCCAGCATGGTCGGGTCAATGTGGTTGGCAACCCAGCCGACCAGCGAGAGGCCACGCGCGGCAATCGCCTCGGCCGTCAGCAGCGCGTGGTTCAGGCAGCCCAGCCGCAGGCCGACCACCAGCACCACCGGCAGCGCGAGCGCCACGGCCAGGTCGGCTCCGGTGAGACTGTCAGACAGCGGCACCAGAAAGCCACCAGCACCTTCAACGACGACCGCATCAGCCAGCACCAGCAACTGCCGATGGCAACTGACAATGTGCGCGATGTCGATTTGAACGCCGTCCAGCCGGGCCGCCAGATGCGGCGAGACTGGCTCGCGCAAGCACACCGGGTTGTCGAGTTCGGCCGGCACGCGGCAGCTTGATGCGGCGCGCAGCGCGAGCGCGTCTTCATTGGCGAACACGCCATCGATCAATGAGCCGCCGGCGGCGACGGCTTTCATGCCGACCACGCGGCGATGCTCTCGCGCCAGCGCATGCAGCAGCGCGGCGCTGACCAGCGTTTTACCGACGCCGGTGTCGGTGCCGGTGACGAAGTACGAGACTTTGCCCTTGGCTGCGCGGGCCGTCATGCGGTGCTTTCTTCAGCCAGCGTGGCGACCAGCGCCGCCAGCGCGCCACGCGCCAGATGCGCTGCGGTCTCCTCGTCCATCACATAAGGCGGCATCGCGTACAGCGTGTTGCCGATAGGCCGCAGCAGCACGCCGTGTGCTAGAGCCTGCTGGTGGTAGTGGCGCGAAAAATCAGGCAGCGTGGTGTCAATGTCCCAGGCCCAGATCATGCCGATGTGCCGGGCGTGGCGCACGCGCGGGTGCGCGCTCAGGGGGGCAAAAGCTGCGCTGATAATTTCGGCCAGCTGCACGTTGCGGCCCAGCACATCGCTTTGCTCGAACAATTCGAGCGTGGCCAGCGCAGCGCGGCAGGCCAGCGGGTTGCCCGAATACGAATGCGAATGCAAAAACCCGCGCGCGACTTCGTCGTCGTAGAACGCCTGGTACACCGTATCGGTCGTCAGCACCGCCGACAAAGCCAGCGTGCCGCCGGTCAAGCCCTTGGACAAACATAAAAAATCAGGCGTGATGCCGGCCTGGCTGTGCGCGAACAGCGTGCCAGTGCGGCCAAAGCCGGTGGCGATTTCATCGACCACCAAATGCACCTCGTAGCGGCTGCACAGCGCCCGGGCAAGCTGCAAATAGCTGGCGTCGTAGATCGCCATGCCGGCTGCACACTGCACCAGCGGCTCGACGATGAGCGCGGCGGTGCTGGCGTGATGCTGCTCCAACCACGCCTCTAGCGCGGCGGCGGCGCGCGCAGCCACGTCGGCGGCGCTCTCACCGGCTTCGGCCTGCCGGGCGTCGGGGCTGGCGACGGTGGCGGCCAGCCGAACCAGCGGTGCGTAGGCTTCGCGAAACAGCGCAATGTCCGTCACCGCCAGCGCGCCCACCGTTTCACCGTGGTAGCCGCCGGTCAGCCCGACGAAGCGGCATTTTTCCGGCCGACCCAGGTTGCGCCAGTAATGCGCACTCATTTTCAAAGCGATCTCGGTCGCCGATGCGCCGTCGCTGGCGTAAAACGCATGGCCGAGCCCGCTGAGCTGGCCGAGCTTTTCAGACAGCGCGACGACCGGCTCGTGCGTCAGTCCGGCCAGCATCACGTGGTCAAGGCAGTCGATCTGCGCTTTGAGTGCGGCTTTGATGTGCGGATGGCTGTGGCCGAACAGGTTGACCCACCACGAGCTGACGCCGTCGAGATAGCGTTTGCCGTCATAGTCGTAGAGCCAAACGCCCTCGGCGCGCGCAATCGGCAACGGCGGCTGCGCCTCGTGCTGCTTCATCTGCGTACAGGCGTGCCAGACATGCGCGAGGCTGCGCTGGATGAGGGTGGTGTTGTTCATTGAAGTGGTGGCTTTGAAACGCTGTGGACAATAAGGCGACCTTGCGCCGTGTACTGCGCTCGGGCCGCGATTGTGACCGGCTTGATGCCAGCTGACGCCAAGCGCAGCAACAGGCAAAGTGAAGCGCGCAAGCATGGCGTGCGATGCTGCACCAGCCAGCGCGATTTAAGCCCCGTTTTTCCACCAGAACGTATTGAGCGGTCGCCAAAATGTTTTATAAAGTACACATGCAAAAAAGTATCGATTTCTCCGCACAAGATGTGATGCGCATCGCGCAGGGCGACGCCGCACGGGCGCTGTCTGAAGACGTGGGAACAGGTGACTTGACCGCCGGCTTGATCGACCCGCAGCGCAGTGCCCGCGCCCTGGTGCTGGCCCGGGAGAGCGCGGTGGTCTGCGGTGGCCCCTGGGTCGAGGCGGTGGTTTTGCAGCTCGATCCGCAGGCGCAGATCATCTGGCATGTGCGCGACGGCGAACGCTGCGCGGCCAATCAGGTGGTGCTGGAGCTACGGGGCCGGGCGCAGGCGCTGTTGACGGCCGAAAGGACGGCACTTAATTTTTTGCAGTTGCTCAGTGCCGTTGCCAGCAAGACCGCGCGCTATGTCGAGGCCGTCAGCGGCACGCCCGCGCAGATTGTCGATACCCGCAAGACCTTGCC
>JANOOO010000046.1:0-6076 GCA_031421375.1 Polaromonas sp. | reverse complement strand
GTTGGCGATCTGGCCGAAACGATTGCGCTGCTGCTGCCCGCGCCGACGGCCACGCACGGTCTCGGGCTGGCTGTGTGGGTCGAGCAGCACTTGCTGCCGCTGCGCACAACGGCACCCGACGCGCTGGCCGACACCCTGCGCACGCAGTGGGCGCAGCTGGCCAGCGACGAGCGTCTGGTCTATTTCAAGCTGATGACCGGCAGCTTTCGCATCGGCGTGTCGCGGCTGCAGGTGACGCAGGCGCTTGCAGCCGTCGGCGGCATCGACGCCAAGCGCGTTGCGCAGCGGCTGATGGGCTATCTGCATATTCGCGGCCAGCCGTCGGGGGCCGACTACGCGCGGCTGATTGCCGTGGAGGACGACAGCGAGCGCAACCAGAAAACCAGCGGCCAGCCCTATCCGTTTTTTCTGGCGCATCCGTTCAATCTGCCGCTCGAACAATTCGACGCGGCATTGGGCGAGCCCGCGAACTGGCTGATCGAATGGAAGTGGGACGGCATACGCGCGCAACTGGTGCGGCGCGCCGGGCAGGTGTGGCTGTGGTCGCGCGGCGAAGAGCTCATCACCGACCGCTTCCCCGAGCTAAGCGCGATGGGCGAGGCGCTGCCCGACGGCACGGTGATCGACGGCGAGATTGTGGTCTGGCGCAAAAACGCCCAGCTGCCAGACGACCCTGGCAAGGTTCAGCCCTTCGCCGATCTGCAAAAGCGCATCGGCCGAAAAACGTTGGGTGCGAAGCTGTTGCGCGATGTGCCGGTGGTGCTGCTGGCCTATGACCTGCTGGAGTTTGAAGGCCAAGACCTGCGCGCCTTGCCACAGTGCGAGCGCCGGGCCAGGCTCGATGCCTTGATCGCACAAATGCCGCATCCGCAACTGCTGCCCAGCCCGACCTTGAGCGGCACATCGTGGGCCGATCTGGCCAGCCAGCGCGAAGCCGCGCGCAGCCTCGGCGTCGAGGGCCTGATGCTGAAGGCGCGCAGCGCGCAATACGGCGTTGGCCGCACCAAAGATGTTGGCGTCTGGTGGAAGTGGAAGACAGAGCCGCTCAGCATCGACGCCGTGCTGATCTACGCGCAGCGCGGCCACGGCCGGCGTGCCAGCTTGTATAGCGACTACACCTTCGCCGTATGGGACGGCGAGCCCGGCAGCGCTGAGCGCAAGCTCGTGCCTTTCGCCAAAGCCTATTCGGGCCTGACCGATGCCGAAATGGGTCGCGTCGATGCGGTGATCCGCAAGACCACGCTGGAGACCTTTGGCCCGGTGCGCAGCGTCAAGCCGACGCTGGTGTTTGAGCTCGGCTTTGAGGGAATCGCGCGCAGCCCGCGGCACAAGAGCGGCATCGCCGTGCGCTTTCCGCGCATGCTGCGCTGGCGTGAAGACAAGCCCGTGGCCGAAGCCGATACGCTGCAGACGCTGGCGGCGCTGCTGCCGCCTCCTTCTCTTGTTCCCTCGCCCTCCGGGAGAGGGTTAGGGTGAGGGCTCCCCGGTCCCGTTTTCAGGGGTTGGCGATCAATTCCACCACCCTCACCCTGGCCCTCTCCCGCCAGCGGGAGAGTGGATCAAACCGCACCGACTTCCCTTCTGACTTTTCCCGCAAAGGCCAAGGAGTCATGCAGTGAAGCAGGCCCTCACCGACTGGTTCGCGCAGCGCGGCTGGAAGCCCTTCAAATTTCAGAAGGAGGTCTGGAAGGCCATCGCCGCCGGCGAATCGGGGTTGCTGCATGCGAGCACGGGTTCGGGCAAGACCTATGCCGCCTGGCTTGGTGCCTTGATGGAATATGGTGCTGCAGCCCAATGCAGACGGGCGCAAGAAGCTACTGAAATAATAGCGGGTGGCGGGGCAAGTCGGGGTGCACAGCGGCCCACGCAGCCGCTGACCGTGCTGTGGATCACGCCGATGCGCGCGCTCGCCATCGACACGCTGCGTGCGCTACAGCAGCCGCTGGATTTTTTGAATCGGCCTGAACTGGACTGCTGGCGCCCGCAGCGGCGACACCGCCAGCGCCGAGCGCAGCGCGCAAAACAAGCGGCTGCCGACGCTGCTGGTCACCACGCCTGAAAGCCTGTCGCTCTTGCTCGCGCGCACCGATGCGCGCGAGGTGCTGGGCAGTGTGCGCATGGTGGTCGTCGATGAATGGCATGAGCTGCTCGGCAACAAGCGTGGTGTGCAGGTGCAGTTAGCGTTAGCCAGATTAAGAGTCCCCACCTTCCCCACTGCGTGTGGTTCGCTGCCCCCCGAGGGGGCGCTGCGCCTGCGGTCTGGCAAAGCCAGTCCTGCGGCCCCTGCTTGAAGGGGCAGTTCACACCTTCGCCCACATCAGGCGATTCGTTGCGCACCGCCACAACGAGAGCGACGAAAAACAGCCTCGTGATTTGGGGCATGTCCGCCACCCTCGGTAATCTCGACGAGGCGATGCACACGCTGCTCGGCCACGCGGGCGGTCGGCTGGTGCGCGGCGCGGTGCCGAAAAATCTGGTGATCGACACGCTGTTGCCGACGCGGGTCGAGCGCTTCCCCTGGGGTGGACACCTGGGGCTGACGATGCTTGCGCAAGTGATAGCCGAGATCGACAAAAGCAGCACCACGCTGGTCTTCACCAACACCCGCTCGCAGTCCGAGATCTGGTATCAGGCATTGATCAACGCGCGGCCCGATTGGGCTGGCTTGATCACGCTGCATCACGGCTCGCTGGACCGCAGCGTGCGCGAGTGGGTCGAGGCCCTATGACGAAGTGCGCAGCACGGCTGCCTACGCCAACCTGCCCCAGGGCAGCTGGGACTGGGCCAAGATGTTCGTGCGGCAGGGCGGCGCATCGCTTGCGGCCTACCCCGACTACCGGCGTGCTGGCAGCGCTGGCGCGCGCGGCATGCAGCGCTAGCGATGACGCTGGTGCGCGGCAACCACGACAGCCGCGCGGGCGACCCACCCGAAACACTGCGCATCGACGTGCGTGACGAGCCGCATTTGCTCGGCCCCTTCGCCTGCTGCCACCACCCGCAAAACCATGCGACGCATTTCGTGCTGGCTGGCCATCTGCATCCGGCCTGCTGGCTGCCAGGCCCGGGGCGCGCCCGCTTGCGCCTGCCGTGTTTTGTGCAGGAAGCCCGTCAGGCCGTGCTGCCCGCCTTCGGCGAATTCACCGGCGGCTGGCTGGTCTCGCCCGGCCCGGGGCGGCGTCTGTACCCGGTCGGCGCAGCGGCGGTGTGGTGTGTGCCGGAAGGCTGATTCGAGACTTGAGCTGGTCATGACCCAGGTCGCTTTGTGTTCAGGCCCGGTTGCTTCCGTTTTGCTTCTTCTGGCCTTTGGGGCTGAGGCGCGCGGCTCCAGTGCCGCTTGAGCGGCGCTGGACGGGGCGAAGAGTCGCGTGCCTCTGGCACCGACCCCGAGGCTGGGATAGGGGTCGGCGTGCTTGCGCTGGTTGTCGATAGATTGCGCTCGAACTGCCCCCACCCCCGCCCCGGGAGGCACAAGCGCTAACTTGCAAAAGTCCGCTTCTTTTTCCCTCTCCCGCTGGCGGGAGAGGGTCAGGGTGAGGGTGGGAAGATCGGGCACTCACATTTGCAAAGGAAGCCGGGGATCCCTGTCTTGCAGACCGCTGGTCGGGCTGAGCCCGCCCTTCTTCACGCTGTCCAGAAGCGCGCAGGCGCTTCTGGAGCCGCAGCGTGAAGCCCCAGCCCTCTCCCGGAAGGAGAGGGAGCTAGTGTGGTGTTGCACGCTATCTGGCACATAAAACCGCGTCTTTTGCGCCAGGGCTGCGTTGCAAATCCGCGCGATACCTGCGGGTATCGCTGTGGTTTGCGCCTTGCCCTGACACAAAATCCATCGGTTTTATTTGTGCCAGCAAGCATGCAACACCACACTAGACACGCCGCTTAAAACCGTTAAGTCAGCGCACATGCCTGGGAGGGAAGGAAGGAAGAAATCAGCCGCTACAACAGCAGCGGCTGGTCCGGCAATTCGTTCAGGTTCGGTTTGCCCGACCCCGCATCGCGCACGATAGCGAAGTGCCGCATCAGCACGGCCGAGGTTTCCTCAATCGCTTCAGTCAGGCCGTCTTCATAACGGCCGGCCTTGAAGGCTTGCGCCATACGCGTGACGATGGCTTGCCAATAAGCCTGGCTGACGTGGCTGGCAATGCCCCGGTCGGCGACGATCTCTATCGCGTGCTCGGCCAGCAACAGGTAGATCAGCACGCCGTTGTTGTCAGCCGTGTCCCAGACGCGCAGCTTGCCGAACATCGTCAAGGCGCGCTGACGCGTCAGCTGACGCATGGTGCAGTCACGCCCGAGCTGGCTCAGGTAGCGCCACGGCAATGAGGCTTCCACGCAAATGCGGAGCTCGCCGCTGTGGCGCTGCTCGCTCGCCGTCACGCGCTGCGCGAGGCGTTTGAGCAGGGCCTCGGGAACAGCGCGCGCCGTGTCGGCATCGCCCTGCCACAGGTGTTTGATGATCGTTGTCAATTTGCCCATGCTGCTCACCAGCCGCCCGACGCGCCACCGCCGCCGAAATTACCGCCACCGCCACTGCCAAAGCCCCCACCGCCTCCACCGCCACTCCATCCACCGCCCCCATAGCCACTGCCAAAGCCGCCCGCGCCCGCCGCGCCCCAGCCGGCGCCGCGAGCGCCGCGGCCAAGCGAGCCCAGTCCGGCAAACATCGCCACCACCAAGCCCGCTACGCCGGCCAGGCCAGCAAGCCACACACTGCTCGTAAACAGCCAGGCCAGCCCGCTCACCGCACCCCCGGTGGCCACAGCGCCGAGCTTGCGGCCCAGCACGCCAGAGAGCAAGCGCGCCGCGACCGGCACACCAATAAACAAAAAGATCGCCAGCTGCGTCCAGTCAAAGCCGAGACCGGCGCGCTGTGCCGCGTTGCCGCGTTGATCGGGCATCGGCAATCCTTCGCTGACTATGCGCGCCATGATCTGGTCGGCGGCGGCGTCGAGCCCGCCAGCGTAGTCACCCTGACGAAAACGCGGCGCGATGGCGCTGTCGATGATCTGCCGAGCTGCCAGGTCAGGAATCGCGCCTTCAAGCGCCTTGGTGGTTTCAATGCGCACCTTGCGGTCGCCCTTTGCCACCACCAGCAGCAAGCCGTCACCGATGTTGGCGCGGCCTATCTTCCAGTTGTCGCCCACGCGCTGGGCGTAGGCGGCGATGTCCTCGGGCTGCGTCGTCGCAACCAGCAGCATGACAATCTGCGCGCCGCGTTTTTGCTCAAAGACGGTGAGCTTGGCTTCGAGTGCCTGACGCTGCGCGGCGTCCAGCGTGCCGGTCTGGTCGATCACATGCGCCGTCAGCGCCGGTATGCCCTGCAGCGCCTGGGCCGATGCGCCGGGCGGCATCAAGCCCGCAAGCAGTGCCAGCAGCAGGGCCGCCAGCCCGCTCAACAGCCCGCTAATCGGGCTGCTAGTCAGGCCGCGCTGTGCGGTGCCAACACGCGATGCAAAAAGGGTGGCAATTGAGCGCATCAAAAAAACCGTCGCGCGGGGGCGTTGATGGCTTTATTTCTGCTTGAAATCAACCGTCGGTGGCGCGGAAATTTGCGCCTCGTTGGCCACGGTGAAGTTCGGTTTGACCTGGTAGCTGAAGACCATCGCCGTCAGGTTGTTCGGGAAGCTGCGCGTCAGCACGTTGTAGTCCTGCACGGTCTGGATGTAGCGGTTGCGCGCCACCGTGATGCGGTTTTCGGTGCCTTCAAGCTGCACGCGCAGATCGCGAAAGCCCTGGTTGGCCTTCAGGTCCGGGTAGCGTTCGCTGACCACCATCAAGCGGCTCAGCGCACTGCCCAGCTCGCCCTGCGCGGCCTGAAATTTGCTGAATGCGGCCGGGTCGTTCAGCGTCTCGGGCGTGACCTGAATCGAGGTGGCGCGGGCCCGGGCCTCGACCACTTTGGTCAGCGTGTCTTGCTCGAAAGCGGCTTCGCCCTTCACGGTGGCGACGATATTGGGCACCAGGTCGGCGCGGCGCTGGTACTGGTTCAGCACCTCGGACCAGGCTGACCTGGAGGCTTCGTCAAGGCGTTGAAAATCGTTGTAGCCGCAGCCGGTCAGAAGCAGGCCCAATGCAGCGGCAG
>JANOOO010000045.1:0-3963 GCA_031421375.1 Polaromonas sp. | reverse complement strand
GAAGATTGAGCGCACGCCCTTGAAAACGAGACCGGGGAGCCCTGTCTTGCCGACCGCTGGCCGGGCCGAGCCCGGCCTTCTACACGCTGTCCAGAAGCGCGCAGGCGCTTCTGGAGCCGCAGCGTGAAGCCCCCGCCCTCTCCCGGAGGGAGAGGGAGTAAGAATTGCTGCACCAGGCCGCTAAGCTAGCGCACATGACCTTCCCCCGAAAGAGGAAGGAGAGAATCAAAGGCGGGTCAGCGCGCCGTTTGCGCCAGCAACTGCAGCGCCAGGTCATTGAGCCGGTGGCCCGGCTGCACCAGCGCTTCCAGAACGCTAAAGTGATTCAGCCCCAGCAGCGCCTCGCGCACCGGCACCGTTTTGTTGCCCCAAACTTGCTCGATCAGCGCGTTATGGCGCAAAAACTCGTCGCTTTCATCAGCCCCCGCGACGGCGTAAAGCGTTCCCCTCACCGGTGCCGGAAACCACGCCGGGCTGGCCTGCAACACCTGCTCGGGGCGGAGGCGCAGCGAGTCTTTCAAGAACGGCGTTTGCATCACCGAATCAAGCTCGTACAGGCCCGAAATCGACATCGCGTTTTTCACCAGATCGGCGGGCAAGTCACGGCCGACTTGCGGCCACCGGCAGGCCAGCAACATCGCCGCCAGATGGCCCCCGGCCGAATGACCGATCACGCTGATGCGCGTCGGGTCGCCGCCGAATTGCGCCGCGTTGCGATAGACCCAGGCCAGTGCCTGTGCGCTTTGCAGCGCGATCTGCGGAATCGTCACTGCCGGGCACAGCTCGTAGTTGGGAACGAACACGCACGCGCCTTCACTGACAAAGGCCGGCGCGAGAAAGGAATGGTCGGCCTTGTCGAGCGAGCGCCAGTAGCCGCCGTGAATGAAAACCAGCACTGGTGCGCCTTTTTCGGGAGCCGGAAACACGTCGAGCTGCTCGCCACGGCTGGGGCCGAAAGCGATGTCTAGCGTGCAGCGCTGGCTGCGGCGGGCCGTTGCCGACAGGTCTGCCCAGCGGGCGAAATAATCGGCATGGTCGGGCACCAGTGCGCGGTTGTTGTACATGCGGTCTAGCCAGGCGGGGTCGGGGCGAGTCATGGGCGTCCTTGGTTTGGGTCAGTGCAAATTCGCTGTGATGTTGGCACAGCGCTGCCACCTGCAATGCTCGCCCATGTTCGGGAAAACCCGAATTTCCACACCCGAATAATCACTGTATTCTGAATACAGAGCTCATTCCGTGACAAGTACCCTTCTCAAAATCGCTTCCTCACCCGATCTGGTCGATCAGGTTTACCGCAGCCTGCTGGGTGCCATCAGCGACGGCTCGATTGCGCCGGGCGCGCGCCTGACGCAGGAGGACATCGCCGCGCAGCTGGCGGTGTCGCGCCAGCCGGTGTTGCAGGCGTTGCGGCTACTCAAAAACGATGGGTTCGTGCTCGATGCGCCGGGCCGGGGAGTCTGCGTGGCACCCCTTGCTGCCGCGACGCTGATTCAGATTTACGAGGTGCGCAGTGCGCTTGACGCGCTGGCGGCTCGCCTGGCGTCGCAGGCTGGGCAACGCATACCGGCAGAGCTGATCGTGCGGGGCCGGCTTGCCGCCCAAGGCAGTGATGTGAGCGCAATGATCACCGCCGACGAGCAGTTTCATGCAGCCATTTACGCCGCCTCGGGCAACCCGCTGATCGCCCCCAGCGCGCAGATGCACTGGCACCATATTCGCCGCGCAATGGGCGCGGTGCTTCAGGTCGGCGCGATGCGCGAGTCGATCTGGGACGAGCACGAAGCCATCGCCGGCGCGATTGCCGCAGGCGATGCCGACCGCGCCGAAGCCTTGATGAGGCAACACGGCATTGAGGCTGGCCGCTCACTGGCTGCCCTGCTGACCACTGCACTTGATCGCCAGCCGCTGACCGGCTGATTTTTTTTACCACCACCGAAGGAGACCCCACCATGAAACTGACTGCCGAGCAACTCTCTCAATTCGACCGCGACGGTTACCTGTTCTTCCCAGGCCTGTTCACGCCCGAGGAAACGCAAACGCTGAACGACGCCGTGCCCGAGCTTTACGAGCGCCGCGAAGACTACAACGTTCGCGAGAAAGGCAAGGACGCGGTGCGCACCAACTTCGCCGCCCACATGTACAGCGAGCCCTTCGCCAAACTGGCGCGTCACCCGCGCATGATTGAGCCGGTCGAAGAGCTGCTCGGCGAGAGCCTCTACATGCACCAGTTCAAGGTCAACGGCAAGATGGCTTTTGAGGGCGACGTGTGGCAGTGGCACCAGGACTACGGCACCTGGCTCAACGACGACCTGATGCCGACCGAGCGCGCCATGAACGTGGCGATTTTTCTCGACGATGTGACCGAGCACAACGGCCCGTTGATGTTCATTCCGGGCAGCCACAAAAAAGGCGTGGTCGATGCAAAGCACGACCTGACGACCACCAGCTACCCGCTGTGGACGGTCGATAACGATTTGATCCGCCAGCTGGTGCAGCGCGGCGGCGGCAAGGGCACCTACGACGCTGACGGCCACAGCGTGGGAAGCGGCATCGTGAGCCCCAAGGGCCCGGCCGGGTCCATGATTCTGTTTCACTCCTGCCTGGTTCACGCGTCGGGCAGCAACCTGTCGCCGTTCAACCGCGTCAGCGTCTACTTGAGCCTGTGCGCCGTCAGCAACCACATCCGCAGGCACAAGCGGCCCGAATACATCGCCCACCGCGACTTCACGCCGATCGACTGCCTGCCCGATGACTGCCTGGTGAAAAACTACCCGGTCGATCTGCCATGGAAAGACGGCGTTCCACCGAGCGCGCTGCACACCTCGCTGGAGCCGTTCGATCAGATGAAGAAAGCGGCCTGAGCCTGCAAATTTCTTCAACCCAAGCCTCAAGAACCATGAATCTTTTCACCAAACTCCAGCAACGCGCCGCCAACAACCATCCCATCCGCATCGGCCTCATCGGCGCAGGCAAATTCGGCTCGATGTACCTTGCGCAAATTCCCAGAACGCCCGGCGTGCATCTGGTGGCGATTGCCGACCTGTCGCCCGAAGCAGCCCGCACCAGCCTCGCCCGTGTGGGGTGGAATCCGGCCCTAACCCAAGCAGAATCGGCGCAAGCAGCTATTAAAACAGGAGCGACATGGATCACCGACGATTGGCGCGCCGTCGTCACGCATCCGCAGATTGACATCATTGTTGAATGCACCGGCAACCCGATTGCCGCCGTCGAGCACTGCCTGGCGGCGTTTGCGCACGGCAAGCATGTCGTCAACGTCACGGTCGAGGCCGACGCGTTCTGCGGCCCGCTGCTGGCGCGCAAGGCGCAAGACGCGGGCGTCGTCTATTCGCTGGCTTTCGGCGACCAGCCGGCGCTGATTTGCGATCTGGTGGACTGGGCCCGCACCTGCGGCTTCCCAGTGGTGGCAGCCGGCCGTGGCCACAAATGGCTGCCGCATTTTTCCGACTCGACACCCGACACTGTCTGGGGAAACTACGGCCTCACGCCCGAGCAGGCACTGCGCGGTGGCCTGAACCCGAAGATGTTCAACAGCTTTCTCGACGGCTCGAAGCCTTCGATCGAATGCACAGCCGTCGCCAATGCCACGGGCTTAAGCGTACCCAGCAACGGCCTGCTTTACCCGCCCGCCAGCGTCGAGGACATTCCGTTTGTGACGCGGCCGATTAGCGAAGGCGGCGTCCTGGAGCGCAAGGGCATGGTCGAGGTGGTTTCGTCACTCGAAGCCGACGGCCGCAAGATTCCTTACGACATCCGCATGGGCGTGTGGGTCACCGTCGAAGCAGAGACCGACTACATCAAGAACTGCTTTGAAGAGTACAACGCCCACACCGACCCGAGCGGCCGCTACTTCACGCTGTACAAGCGCTGGCACCTGATCGGACTGGAGGTCGGCGTGTCGGTCGCCAGCGTCGCCTTGCGCGGCGAGCCGACCGGCGTGGCTAC
>JANOOO010000044.1:0-11446 GCA_031421375.1 Polaromonas sp. | reverse complement strand
TGTCTGCCACGATTGTCATGACGATCTCTCCCCGCTCCAAAGCGGCTGGGTCAACTGCTGGGCGATGTCGCCCGCGTAGCTGGAACTTGAGGCGCGGTTTGCTGGTGAGTTCGGCCGCATCGAGTGTGCCGACCTGAAACCATCGAAGAGTAAACCGCCATGAGACATCGTAAGGCAAAAACTGTTTTGAAGCTTGCGCATCGCAAGGACTGAGCGCAAATCAAGCATGTGGCGGCCGACAGTGCATGTCATGGGGTCATGTCATGGGGTCAGGTCTTTCATTGCAACATTTCCATTTCCTATTTTGTCGAATGAATTGGTACTGCCATTACAAACCGCTAGCCTGAACTTTTTCACCCCACGGTAACGCTCGCGCATTCACCGCGCGCAGCAATCACACCAATCTCATAAACCGTCTCACCAGCGGCGCGCAGCATGGCGGCGCAGGCGGCGACATTCGCAGCATCAATCACCACCACCATACCAATACCGTTATTGAACGTCCGGTTCATCTCGACGTCATCAATACCAGCCGTTTTCTGCAGCCAGGCGAAAAGTTCAGTCTGCGGCCAGCTGCCTTTGACGAGATGCGCGGCCATGCCATCGGGCAGCACGCGCGGGATGTTTTCCAGAAGGCCGCCGCCGGTGATGTGGGCCAGCGCCTTGATCGGATGAGCGGCCAGCGCGGCCAGCACATTCTTGACGTACAACCGTGTCGGCTCCATCAGCGCCTGTTTGAACGGCTTGCCATCGAGCGTGGCGGGCAGGTCGTTGCCTGCGCGTTCAATGCACTTGCGCACCAGACTAAAGCCGTTGGAATGCACGCCGCTGCTGGCCAGACCCAGCACCACGTCGCCGGGGGCCACATCTTTGCCAGTCAAAATTTTTGATTTCTCAACCGCGCCCACACAAAAACCAGCAAGGTCGTATTCGCCTGCCGGGTACATGCCCGGCATCTCGGCGGTTTCGCCTCCGATCAGCGCGCAGCCGCTGAGCTCGCAGCCTTTGGCAATGCCGCCGATGACCGCAGCGGCGGTATCGACGTCGAGCTTGCCGCAGGCGAAGTAGTCGAGGAAGAACAGCGGCTCGGCACCCTGCACCAGCACGTCGTTGACGCTCATCGCCACCAGGTCGATGCCTACCGTGTCGTGCATGCCCCATTCAAATGCCAGTTTGAGCTTGGTGCCGACGCCATCGGTGCCGCTGACCAATACAGGTTCCTTATAGCGCTTGGGCACCTCAAAGAGCGCGCCGAAGCCGCCAATGCCGGCCAGCACGCCTTCGCGCATGGTGCGTTTTGCCAGCGGCTTGATGCGCTCGACCAGCGCGTCGCCGGCATCGATATCGACGCCCGCAGCCTTGTAGCTCAGGGGGGAAGGGGGGGCGGAAGGGGTCATGCTTGAGAGTGAATGGCGGGCGAGAGTGCCCCGATAGAATCGAAGGGAGCGTGGAATAAGTCCTGCGCTTTCCGAATTCTACGGGCTCACCTGCAAGGCTTTATGCAATTTACTTCCTCCCAAAAGCGCAGCGCAGCGTGGCTGGCAATTGCCGCCTTCACCGCCTTGACGCTCTGGCTGCTGGGGCCAGTCCTGACGCCTTTTGTGATTGCCGCCGTCTTCGCTTATGCGCTGACGCCGATTGTTAACAAGCTGGTTGCTTCCAGCGCAGGAAAAATTCCGCGCGTGCTCGCGGTGCTGATTGTTGAGGCCGTTTTTCTTCTGCTGGTTCTGTCGATCTTGCTGCTGATCGTGCCGATCTTCGCTAAAGAAATTCCGCTGCTGCGCGACCAGGTGCCGCTGCTGATTGACCGGCTCAACACCTCGTTTCTTCCCTGGCTGGCGAAGTTCGGCATCAACATCAAGCTGGACGTAAACAGTATTAAAGGCTTCATGGTGACGTACATGAGCGCGAATTCCGAGGACATGTTCAGCTCGGTGCTGTCGTCGGTTCGGCTGGGCGGCAGTGTGGCGCTGGCGGTGCTCGGCAATTTGGTGCTGATCCCGTTCGCATTGTTCTTTTTGCTCAAAGACTGGGCCACCTTCACGGCGCGCGTGGTTGAGCTGGTGCCGCTAGCCATGCGCCCGGCATTCGACAGTTTCATGAATGAATCCGATGAGGTTCTGGGGCAGTATTTGCGCGGCCAGTTGCTGGTGATGGGCGTGCTGGCAATTTACTTCAGCGTGGCGCTGGCAGCCTTCGGCTTCGATCTGGCGGTGCCGGTGGGTGTGTTCACCGGGCTGGCGTTTTTCATCCCCTATCTGGGCTTCGGCATCGGCCTGCTGCTGGCGCTGCTTGCGGGACTGCTGCAGTTTGGTGGCTGGTATGGCGTGCTGGTCGTCGCCGGGGTGTATGGCGCGGGGCAGCTGGTCGAGAGTTTTTACCTGACACCGCGCCTGGTTGGCGAGCGCGTCGGGCTGCATCCGCTGACGGTGATTTTTGCGCTGCTGGCTTTCGGCCAGTTGTTCGGTTTTCTGGGTGTGCTGATCGCCCTGCCAGCGAGCGCGGTGCTGCTGGTGGCGATTCGCCGCGTCAAGGCTGGCTACTTGCTCAGTCGGCTGTACACGAATTGATAGCGGCGTCAGCAGTTGCGGGTCGCGCATGAAGCAAATTGCGCTTGACATCGGCCTGGCCTCGATTCCCTCGCTGGAGAATTTCACCGGGGGGCCCAATGACGAGGCCATTGCCCATTTGCGGCTTTTGACGGCAAGCGGCCAGCGGGCGTCGGTGCCAACCTATCTGTGGGGCGGCAGCGCCAGCGGCAAAACGCATTTACTGCGTGCCGTACACGAGGCGCTGCGCGGGCAGGGCGCGGCTTGCGGCTGGATGGACGCAGACTTGCGCGAGCCGCCTGAATTCAACGACGCCTGGGCGGCTGTCATTCTTGACGACTGCCATCTCTACAACAGCGGCCAGCAGCAGGCTGCCTTTAACTGGTTCGTCAACGCCCTCAATGCAGCCGATGGCCGACCGCGCTGGGTGCTGGCCTCAGGCACGGTGCCGCCGGCCGATTTGCCGCTGCGCGAAGACCTGCGCACGCGCCTGGGCTGGGGTCATGTGTTTGCGCTGCAGGTGCCGAGCGATGCCGAGAGGCGAGCGGTGTTGCGGCGCGAGGCCGACACGCGCGGCGTTTTTTTGAGCGACGAGGTGATGGATTTCATCCTGAACCGTTTCTCGCGCGACCTGTCGAGCCTGATGCAGTTGCTCGACCAGCTCGACCGCTACGCGCTGCAAACGCAGCGCGCCATCACCATTCCCCTGATCAAATCCATGCTGGAAAGCGAATGATTCCACTGCCATCATTGCCCCCACTTCCCTCACTTTCCCGCTTGCCACGGATAGCCTTATTCGACCTCGACCACACGCTGATTCCGACCGACTCCGACTATGAGTGGGGCCAATTCACGATTGAGCTGGGCTGGTGCGACCCGATTGAGTTCAAACGCCTAAACGACGGGTTTTTTGCGCAGTACCGGGCCGGTACGCTCGACATTCATCGGTATGCGCGCTTTGCCACGCAGGCCATCCGGCAGCAAGGCGCTATCAAATCAGGAGCTGCCCGAGCCCGGTTCATGGGGTTGGTGATTGAAAAATGCTTAAAGAAAGAGGCGCTGGAGCTGGTCGGTCGGCACCGCGATGCGGGCGACGAGCTGGTCATCGTCACTGCCACCAATGAGTTTGTGACGCGGCCGATCGCCGACGCCTTCGGTGTGCGCGAGCTGATCGCCGTCGAGCTTGAGAAAAACGCCGCCGGTGAGTTGACCGGCGAGATTGCCGGCACGCCATCGTTCCGCGAGGGCAAGGTGCTGCGCGTGCAGGCGTGGCTGGCGGCGCGCGGGCTAGCCTGGGCCAGCGCCGAGACCACGTTTTATTCAGACTCAATGAACGACTTGGCGCTGCTTGAAAAAGTCACCCACCCCGTCGCCACCAACCCCGACGAGCGCCTGCGCGCACTGGCTCAGCAGCGGGGATGGCGCATACTTGACCTGTTCCAGTCGGCGCAGGCGGATTGACGCTCAAACCAGCTTCCCCGCTTCCCCAAATTCCGCATTCATGATCAAAAAATTCATCGACAAGCTGTTCGGCAAATCTGCGAAGGCAGCCCCATCCGGCAGCACTGAGTCGGCCCCATCAAAGGGCAAAAAATCACCTTTCGGCAAGCGCCAGGACATCCACGTCGCCGAACACCGCATCGACCCCACGCTGGTTGATGACCGCGCGATGGACGTGGTGCATACCCTGAAGCAGGGTGGCTACGAGGCTTACATCGTCGGCGGCGCAGTGCGTGACTTGCTCGTCGGCCTGCGCCCGAAAGATTTCGACGTGGCCACCAGCGCCACGCCCGAGCAGGTCAAACAGCTGTTTCGCCGCGCCTTCATCATCGGCCGGCGTTTTCGCATCGTTCACGTCATTTATGGCCGGGGCCGTGAGCATGAGGTGATTGAAGTCTCAACCTTTCGCGCGCACCTCGACAGCAGTCTGGCCGAGCAGGTCGGCGGCAACGAGCGCACCAGCAAGAGCGAACTGGCCGGCATGAAGCACGCCGTCGATGCGTCGGGCCGCGTGCTGCGCGACAACGTCTGGGGGCCGATGGAAGAAGACGCCGCGCGGCGCGACTTCACCATCAACGCCATGTACTACGACCCCGAAACGCAGGTGGTGGTTGATTACCACCACGGCATTCGCGACGCCGGCAAAAAAATCATCCGCATGATTGGCGACCCGGCCTCGCGCTACCGCGAAGACCCGGTGCGCATCATTCGCGCCGTGCGCTTTGCGGCCAAGCTCAATGCGCTCGGCTTCAAATTTGAAGACAAAACCGCCGCACCGCTGCGCGAGATGCGCGGCCTGCTCGCCGACGTGCCGCAGTCGCGGCTGTTTGATGAGATGCTCAAGCTGCTGCAAACCGGGCATTCGCTGGCCAGCATCGCGCAATTGCGTGCCTTGGGCCTGGGCACCGGCATTTATCCGCTGCTCGACGTGGTGGTCGAAAACGCCGAAGAGCCGTTTTTGAACCTCGCGCTGCAAGACACCGACCGCCGCGTTGGTGAAGGCAAGCCGGTTGCGCCCAGCTTTTTGCTGTCGTGCGTGCTGTGGGCCGATGTGCGCGATGGTTGGGAGCTGCGCAAAAAACGCGGTGAGCACGCCATGCCCGCGCTGCAAGACGCGATTGATGACGCCTTCAACGCGAAGATTGGCGACGTGTCAGGGCGCGGCAAGCTCGGCGGCGACATGCGCGACATCTGGGCCATGCAGCCGCGCTTTGAAAAGCGGGTTGGCAGCTCGCCGTATTCGCTGCTTGACCAGCCGCGCTTTCGCGCCGGTTTCGACTTTCTGCGGCTGCGCGCAGAGACCGGCGAAGTCGAAGCCGAACTCGGCGAATGGTGGGAAAAGTTCAGCACCGCTTACGACGATGAACGCCACCAGATGATCGAGGCGATTCGCCAGGAACAATCACAGCGCCCGCAGCAGCCCCGGACCCGGGTTCGACGCGTTGATGCGGACGCGTCATTGGGGGCCGATGAGCGCGCCCCCCGGCCTGTGCGGCAGAGCGCCGGTGATCAAACCCGGTCCGCCGACCAGCACACCGAAGCCAGGGTCAATAGCGAGGTCGCTGCCGATGCTGATTGCGACTCCGACTCCGAGACCCGCTCGGGCAACGCGGCAGCCCCACGCAAGCGCCGGCGCCGCCGCAAGCCGCAGGGCGAGCGTGGTGCGGCACCCGAGGCGCAGTCGGGCTTGTTCGAGCCACCCGCATCGGGCGACGCGCCCGGCCGCTGAAAGCGCGGCATGGCCGGCCTGACGCCACCACGGCAGGGCGAGCCGCTGCGGCAGGTCACGGCCTACGTCGGTTTAGGGGCCAATCTCGGTGATGCCGTCGGTGCGTTGCGTTCTGCCGTTAGCGCGCTGGACCAGATCCCTGCCACGCGCCTCAAAGCCGTCTCCAGCCTCTATCGAACCCAGCCCATCGCCAGCAGCGGCCCCGACTACGTCAACGCAGTGGCTCAATTGACGACGGCGCTGACGGCCCCCGCGCTGCTGGCCTGTTTGCAGGCCATCGAGCAGCGCGCCGGCCGTGAGCGGCCCTACCGCAACGCGCCGCGCACGCTTGACCTTGATTTGCTGCTCTACGGCAGCGCCCGCATCGACTCGCCGACGCTCAGCGTGCCGCATCCGCGCATGGGGCAGCGGGCGTTCGTGCTGCATCCGTTGGCCGAAATCGCGCCAGGCCTCGTGACGCAAGCCCAGCTCGACGCGGTTGCGGATCAGGCCATCGTTCGCATCGAGGCTTTGTAAAACCGGGTCACTAGGGAAGTTCAGATCAATTCATCGTGGCGCGCGATCACTTGGCTTGGGCGGTCTGCGGCGTTGCTTTTCTTGCAAATATCACGATATTTGCTGCAAAAAGCGCCTTGCAGCCCATCCCAATCCAAGCGCCGCGCATCCACGCGAATTAATCTGCGCTTCCCTAAGCAAAATGACCCCCGCCGCCGTGTGTTTTGCATTCCTTGCTGTTAAAAACTAAACGCCAGGCTGCTTCGTTCGCCAGCCGACAGCGGGTTGTCGGGCTGGTCGGGCGCAGACCGGGTGACGTGACAGCCGCAACGCGATCAAGCCGGATCCGGGCAACCAGAGGCCGGCGGCTCACGCGTTCAAGCGGCAAGCTCCTGGTCGCCAAAGCAAGGGGAAATCCCTGTCGCAAAACGAGGCACCGCCGAAGGCCACAAGCGCCCGTTCAGTGACCGATTTAGCAACACCCTTGGCCGCCTCCTGGGGGCGGGTTTAGCCCACTCGCAGAAATTTACGTCGTGAAATCAAAGGCTTGGGACGGCGCTGGTCAGCCCCCATTGAATGGCACGCCGGTTGCTAATTACTGAACGCCAGTTGATTGCATTTCGTTTCGCACGCTGGAAATTCGCGCCGTCTGATTTTTCGGCAAAGACCTCAAAACAATTCAGGAGACCCGCATTGAAAGCTGCTGTTTTGCACCAGTACGACGAGACACTCAGCAGTGGCTCCTTCGTTCGCTATGAAGATGTCCCTGACCCCAAAATCCAAAATCCGACCGACGTGATTGTGCGCATCGGCGGGGCCGGTGTGTGCCGCACGGACCTGCATGTGGTCGAAGGCATTTGGCGAAGCAAAGTCGATGTGAAGCTGCCCTACATCATGGGTCACGAGAACGCCGGCTGGATTGAAGCCATGGGCTCAGCCGTGACGGGCGTGAAGGTGGGTGATGCCGTGATTTGCCACCCGCTGGTGACCAGCGGCCACTGCCTGGCCTGCCGACGCGGCGACGACATGCACGCCGAAGAAAGCCGCTTTCCCGGCATCAACGCCGACGGCGGTTATGCAGAGTACCTGCGTACCGATCAGCGCTCGCTGATCAAGCTGCCCAAAACCCTCGCGCCCAAAGACGTGGCACCGTACACCGACGCTGGCCTGACCGCCTACCGCGCTGCCAAAAAAGCCTCGCGCCATTTGCTGCCGGGCGAATACGCAGTCGTCATTGGGGCAGGTGGTTTGGGCCATATCGGTATTCAGGTGCTGGCCGCGCTCTGTGCGGCAGAGATCATCATCGTGGACCGCTCCGACATGGCCTTGCAGCTGGCCAAAGAGTGCGGTGCCCACCATCTGGTGAAGGCCGACGGCAACGAGGTCGCGAAGGTGCTGGAGCTGACGAAAGGCAAAGGGGCCGAGGCGGTGATCGACTTTGTCGGCGAAGGCGAGGCGGTTGCCAAAGGGCTGGCGATGACTCGCAACGCGGGCAGCTATTACATCGTCGGCTACGGCGGAAAGATCGAGCTGCCGACGCTTGACATGGTCACCAGCGAGAAAAGCATCATCGGCAATCTCGTCGGCACGTATCCCGAGCTGGTCGAGCTGATGGCGCTGGCTGACCGGGGGCTGGTGCATCTGACCACCCGCGAATACAAGCTGAAAGACGCGAATCAGGCGCTACTCGACCTGCATCACGGCAAGATCAAAGGCCGTGCCGTATTGATTCCTTGAACCAGCGTTTGTTGGCCTTCGCTCTCAAGAAACTTCAATGGCGTCCGACCTCGTTCCCATCACAGTGCTGACCGGCTTTTTGGGTGCGGGCAAAACCACTTTGCTCAATCGCCTGTTGCGCGGTGCCGAGGGCAAGCGTTACGCCGTCATCGTCAATGAATACGGCGAGTTGGGCATTGATGGCTCGCTCGTAGTCGGCGCCGAGGAAGAGGTAGTTGAGCTCAACAACGGCTGCGTCTGCTGCAAGTTGCGCGGCGACCTGATTCGCGTGGTGAGCAATCTGGTCAAGCGCCCGGGTCGCTTCGACGGCATCATCATAGAAACCTCTGGCCTGGCCGACCCGGCACCGGTCGTGCAGACTTTTTACTTCGACGATTTGCTGCGCCAGCACACGCGCCTGGACAGCGTGATTTGCGTCGCCGATGCGCGGCATCTCTCAAGCCAGTTACGCGATTCGCCAGAAGCGGGAGCGCAGCTTGCCCAGGCTGATCTGGTGTTGCTGAACAAGGTCGATCTGGCCGACAACGCCGCGCTAGCCGACGCCGAACGGGCCGTGCAGCAACTCAACCCAAGCGCCGAGTTACGGCGCTCAAGTTACGGCGACATCCCGCTGTCGCAACTGCTGGACCGCCGGGCATTTGACCTCAGTCGGCTGCGCGTGCAGGGGCCACTTTTGGGGGTAGCCGCGAACGCGCAGAGCGCTCACGTCTATCGTCCGCTGGCAGCGGCAGCGCATCGGCCAGATATTTCCAGCGTGTCGCTCAGCTTCGCGCGGCCACTCGACCGCAGCCGCTTCATGCCCTGGCTGCAGCGCCTGGTGATGGAGCGCGGTGCTGACTTGCTGCGCGCAAAAGGCATCGTCGCGTTTGACGGCGAAGACCGCCGTTTCGTATTTCAAGCTGTTCACATGACTGTCGATAGCGGCCTGGACCGGTCGTGGGCACCGGGCGAGTCGCGCGAGTCGCGGCTGGTTCTGATTGGCCGCAAGCTCGATGCCGACGAGTTGCGCAGCGAACTAGCCCATTGCCTTGCCGACGCCAGCGAAGTCGAAGACCAAAACGAGAAGGCAGCCATGTCATGAATGCAGCACCACCACTCCTGAATTTGCTCGGCGTCACATGGGAATTGGGAGTTCCTGTCGTCGCCGCCGTGTGGGATGCAGAGAGCGGGGCGATGGGTTTTGCGCTGGGCGATGGCCATCTTGCCGTTATCAACGCCAAATGGGCAGGCGGGCCGCGGGTCGAGCCCAAGCCCGGCGGCGGCGTGAGCGTAGTCGAAGCCCAGTCACCCGCACCGCAGCCGGTACGCGCGGCTTGCCATCAAGGTAGCTGCCTGTCGCTTGCAGCCGATGCAGGCGGCGGCTTTCTGACTGGAGGTGACGACGGCCGCGTGGTGCATGTGCCGCGCGTGGGCCCGCCAGCCGTGCTGGCCCATGTTCCCGATACCTGGGTCAACGCGCTGGCGTCTTGCAGCCGCACGGGCACGCGGGCCTTCGCCAGTGGCAAGCAGGTCCACCGCATTGCCGAAGGGGCGAATGAGTCGATCAATCTGCCCGCACCGGCCACCGCCATCGTCTTCAGCCCTGACGGCGAATATTTGGCCATCGCGCACAGCGGCGGAGCCACGCTGTGGTCAAAGGGTGGCGCAAGCCGACTGCTGGCCTGGAGCGGTTATCACCGTGTGCTGGCCTGGAGCCCTGACGGCCAGTATTTGGTGTCAGGCATGCAGGAAAACGCCTTGCACGGCTGGCGCGTCTCAGACGGCGGAGACATTGAAATCGGCGGCTATCCGGGACAGCCGTTGTCGCTCTCGTTCGCCCATCACGGCCAGTATCTGGCCACCAGCGGCGGTACGCGACCGGTGTGCTGGGGCTTTAACCCACCGAGCGGAGCCGAGCCGCCCGTCGAGTGCGGCATCGCAAGCAAAACGCCCGTCACCTGCGTTGCCTGCCACCCCCAGCAATCGCTGATTGCAGCGGGCTATCACAACGGGGCCGTGCTGCTGTGCCAACCCGGCAGCGACGAAGGTCTTTTCATCAAGGGCTCAGGCGGCGGCGCGGTCAATGCGCTGGCCTGGTCCGGCGAAGGCAGCCGCCTGGCCATCGGCACCCAGGACGGTTTGCTCGGCTGGGTCACGCTGCCCGAGGAACTTTTTCGTAGCAGTCGCACTGATCGTTCAATCAAGGAGCCGAATCAATGAACCAGGACACACCCAGCAAAGACGATTTCTTCGCCCGACTGGCGCGAATTTCCGACGAAATGATTGCGGCCTACGACAAAGACTTTGCGATGGGTGCGCTTGTGTTGGCTGCTCGCTTCATAGCCGAACGCGATCGCACTGCCGCTCCAGACTCAGGCAGCAACCCAGATACATCGCCGCCCACACCGTCTCGGATACTCCAGTAGCCCTGTCCTGAAAGCCGCGTTGTTCATCAAACACGGCCCGTTGTGTTTGTCGAGGACGATCCCCTGAATCGCCCCATCCGCGTGTCACCGGTAGCTGGGTTAGACAACACAAACTTACGTGTTTTAGTGACGGGGACCTAATGAAAATCACAGCTAAAGCTCTATTGCTTATTGCGACGTTAGCTTCTTACACTGGTGTTGCGCTTGCTGCAGGCGATATGACTCAACAGACCCCGATTGATATTAAGGTGCAACTGGGCGATGCGAAAAACGCGATGCGATTTGTGCCCGACAAGATCGAACTGGAGACCGGAAAACTGTATCGGTTGATATTGTCCAACCCGAGCCCGGAAAAACACTACTTTAGTTCTGAGGGGCTTTCCCAAGCGGTATTTACCAGAAAAGTTCAGGTAAATGGGGGTTCGGGCAAGGCTTTGGCCGAGGTGAAGGGTGTTATTCGGGAAATAGAGGTTTATCCGAACGCAGTTACCGAGTGGTGGTTTGTACCCATAAAAACAGGACATTTTGGTGATTTGAAATGCACCATTCCCGGCCATACGGAAGCGGGCATGGTTGGACATATTTTGATCAAATAGTTCTTACCTAAGCCATTACAGCGGAGCTGCGCATACAGCAGCCGCGCAGCCCGTTGAACTCCAAAGTTCGGTCGTCAGCGGCTATCGCTAACAACAGCTCCAGCGCATGATCGTCAGCGCCGCGCTCCTGCGGCCACAGCTTGCACTCTCAAGACGGTGTGACACGGCCAAGCAGGGCTTCAGGACGCTCGGTGGCCGGCAGGCCGAGTAAGTGATAGTGCCCGATGCGATGGCCACCTTCTACCCGATCTTCGGCGCCCGGAGGTACGGCTGTAGCCAAACACCATGTTCGCTGGTTTCGTCGACGCCAGAAGTGACCTCCTTTGTACCGGGATCTCGTGGCGATATTTGCGCTCGGCCCGACGGGCCTTGTACGGCGGCCAGCAAAGCTCAGCGCTGATCAATTGACACGCGCCGCGCGTCTTGTGGTCAGGC
>JANOOO010000043.1:0-4944 GCA_031421375.1 Polaromonas sp. | reverse complement strand
GCCACAGCGGCTGTATCGCGATGGTGCGCAAGGGGCCACCGACAAGCCCGGCAAGATGCCCAAAGCCCTGCTTGGCTTCGCCCAAAAATCGGTGGACCGCGCAATGGCCGACCCGCTCGCACTGGCCTGCGCGCTGGGCGAGTTGATGACCGAGCCCAAGGCTTCGGTTTATTTTGATGGCCACGATGCCAGCGACGACGCGCCTGAGGCGCAGGTGCTGCTCGCGGACCTGTGCGTCACGGGGCTGGCCCTGAGCCCGAAAACCCGCATGCTGTATGACGACCACCATATTTTCATCAACGGTGAAAGCTACCGCGCCAAAGGCCGCGACGCGGCTTTGATGCACAAGCTGGCCGACGACAGAACGCTGGCTGCGACCCGATTGCGCCGCGCCAGCGACGCGGCCCTGGCGCTGCTGCGCGACTGGCAGGTTGCAGGCTGGCTGGAAGCCCTGCCGCTCAACACGGATGAGAAATAAACTTTGGCATACCCGCAAAATGTAGATTCGACGAGAAGGCAAACGATCATGAATCCCAGCTCTTCGCTCCCACTCCAGCCCGTCACTTCAACCACCTTGCCAAGCGGACGATTCAGTGGTCGCAGCGAGTTCGCCAACTTGATTCGTGCGGCGCTTGGCGCGGCAGCCGCGCAAGGCTGGCAGGAGATGATCTGGTGCGACGATGACTTCGATGACTGGCCACTGGGCGAACGCGCCGTGATCGACTCTCTGCACGGCTGGGCGCACACCGGGCGCAAGCTGACCTTGTTGGCGCGCAATTACGACGGCATCGTTCGTCGGCACGCGCGCTTCGTCACCTGGCGGCAAAGCTTTTCGCATCTGATTGACTGCCGGTCCAGCCGCAGCGCCCCGAGCGACGCCTTGCCCAGTGCGCTGTGGTCGCCGCACTGGGTTTTCCAGCGCCTGGACCTGGAGCGCGGCACCGGTATCGCAGGCTCCGGAGCGGCGCGCCGTGTTGCACTCAAGGAGCGGCTCGACGAGCTGTTGCTGCACAGCACACCGGCCTTTGCGGCCACCACGCTGGGCCTGTGACTGGGCCCGTGACTGCACATGGGACACGCGGGCTGCCCCGGTTGATGCGCCCTTGCGCCGCGTCTGATTCGTGCAGCGCAGAAGCGGCCTGCGTTCGCCCTTTTGACCACAGCCTATACTCCGAAACCGGGTCGAAATCGTTTTTCTGCCTGGCTGGATTGGCCCATTACCCTGGCTCTTGCCTGGCGTCGGCAGCTCCTCCAAGTCGTTCTTCCATCCATAGATCAAGGATTAAAAAGTGAATAAGTCCCTCGTTTTGGCAGCCATCGCCTGCACATTCGTTCTGGCCGCTTGCGGTAAAAAAGAAGCAGCGCCCGTTGCACCTGCGCCAGTCGTGGTCACGCCTGCACCTGTCGTGGTGACGCCGGCACCGGTTGCCACGCCAGCTGCCACCCCGGCCACGCCTGCTGCCTCGGATGCTGCTGCCGCCGCCGGTGCCGCTGCAGGAGCTGCCGCCAGTTCAGCCGCTGACGCTGCCAGCGCCGCTGCCGATGCTGCCAAAAAAGCTGCTGAAGCCATGAAGAAGCCCTGAGCTTTTTCGCCGCCTCACGGCGCTTAAAAAACCGCCTTCGGGCGGTTTTTTTATGGGCGGACGACGTACACGCGCCGTGTCACAGCGCAAGCCAGGGCGTGCCATGAAGCGGGCCGGCTATCACGATGTCAGTTGCCGCGCAGCCCAGCGTTTGGCTCATCAGCGCCTGCACCAGTGCGGGCCGGTTGTTTTGCGCGCTCAAGTGGGCTGCGACCAGGTGCTTGAGCCCGCCATGCATCAGCTCGCGCGCCATGCTCGCCGCGACAGCGTTGGAGAGGTGGCCATGCAGGCCGCCGACGCGGCGCTTCAAAAAATCGGGATAGGCCGATTGCGCCAGCAAGTCCGCATCGTGATTCGATTCAAGCAGAAGCGCCTGGCAGCCTTGCAGATGCGCCATCACAGCCGCTGTTGCGTGGCCCAGATCGGTCAGGATGCCCAGCTTGGCAGCGCCGTCGGTACATGTGAGTTGCAACGGTTCTCTAGCGTCGTGCGGCACGCCGAAGGGCGTGATTTGCAGGCCGCCGATGGCAATCGGTGCGCCGTCGCAGGCGAAATGGAGCAAGCCGCCGAAGTCTTTCGCGCCCGAAGCTGCATGCGTGCCCCGGCTCATCCAGACCGGAATCTGGTGGCGCTGCGACAGCAGGTGTACGCAGCCAACGTGGTCACTGTGTTCGTGGGTGATGAAGATGGCGTCAATGTCGTCGATCACCAGCCCGGCCTGCGCGAGCCGCTGCGCCAACTGGCGCGGGCCCAGTCCGCAATCGACCAGCAGCCGCGTTGGCAACAGGTCGCTGGCTTCAACCAGCGTGGCGTTGCCGGTGCTGCCGCTACCCAGGTTTTTGAACCTCAGCACGGCCAACAAGCCTTGCTTGCGCTGGCTCGCCGCTTGCGCAAGTTGGGCGGTCGCACCCCGATTTCAGCGGAGGTCGTCAGCAATGATCTGCACGATGCGCTGGGCATTGGCCGAGGCTTCGGGCGCGCCCTGCGCGTCGAGCACCGAGACGGTCGTCACGTTGCCCTGGCCCTGGACGTTAATGCGGTATTTCAGCGGCGCAATAGCGGCTGGAGAGCGGCTGAAAAGTTTGCCGAACAAACCTGGCTCGGACTTGTCGGCGTTCGGCTCCACATAGCGAACAAAAAAGGTGCCTTTGGCGCGGTCGCGGTCTTCCACGGTGAAGCCGGTGCGGTCCAGCGACAGGCCGACCCGCCGCCACGCGCGCTCAAAGTCGTCATCAATTTGCACCACAGGCTGGTTGTTGACAGTTGCCACGCGTGAGCTCGGCTTGACAGCGGCCCCGGAGGCCAGCAGTGCTTTGGATTGCGCGTCGGTGCTGCCCAGCTTGACCATGATTCGGCGCAGCAACTCGGCTTCGAGCTCCGGGTCAGCAGCGCGCGGCTGCCAGACTGTGCCGTCGCCAGAGCCCGGCGACGTGGAGCCGCCGCGGGTGCCAGTGACGGTTTCGACCATGCCGCGGTGGCTCACGTAAATCTCGGTGCGGCCATCGCTGGTGCGCTCAAGCCGGGTGCGAAACCGGTCGCGCTCGCCGGTTGAATAAACGCTGTCAAGCAGCTTGCCGAGCGTGTTGCGGATGAAGTCCTGCGGCAGCTTGGCGCGGTTTTCAGCCCAGTCGGTTTCCATGATGCCGATGGCTTCCTGGTCCTGCGTCAGCACAAAGCCGTTTTCGCGCCAAAAGTCATGCACCGGCCCCCAGACCTTGTCGGCCGGGCGGTTGACGACCAGCCAGCGCTGGTTGCCCGAGCGCTCGATCTTCACGTCGCCGACGGCTTGCGTGGCCGTGGTGGTGGCACTGACCGGCGCGGCGAGCTGAAAGCCGCTGGCTGTGACAGCCGAGCCCGGCACCACGTAGCGGGTCTCACGGCTGAGTTGCGTCAGGTCCGGCGGCACATCAAGCGCGCGGCCCTTGCCACTGGCAGATTTGTAGTCGATGCGGTTGTTTTCTTCGAGGTCGCTGAGGGCGGAGCAGCCCGCGAGCAGGGCCAGCAGCACCAGGGCCGATGCGGCCCGAAAAGCCGGGCGTGAAAAACGGGTACGCGATGCAAGCTGCTGAAACGAGGTCTTCACAGGGGTGTCCTTAAAAATCAGATCAGGCCGCAGACGCGAAGTGCGCCCTCGACAGCCGCTTCGTTGGCGCTTTCAAGCCGGGTCATCGGCAGGCGCAGCGCCGGGCCGCACAGGCCCATGCGCGCCATCGCCCACTTGACCGGAATCGGGTTGGCTTCGACGAACAGGTGTTTGTGCAGCGGCAATAGTTTGCGCTGCACCGCCATTGCTTTTTTAGCGTCGCCCGCCACCGCCGCCACGCACAGCTCGTGCATCAGGCGCGGGGCGATGTTGGCGGTCACGCTGACGTTGCCCTGGCCACCGCACAGCATCAACGCAACCGCAGTTGCGTCGTCGCCGGAGTAAATCGAAAAGCCTTTTGGCGCTTCGGCAATCAACCACTGTGCGCGCTCGATGTTGCCCGTCGCCTCTTTGATGCCGACGATGCCCGGTACGCCGGCCAGCCGCATCACGGTGGCGTGGGCCATATCGGCAACGGTGCGGCCCGGCACGTTGTACAGCACCATAGGCAAATCGCCAACGGCTTCGGCAATCGCCTTGAAGTGCTGGTACTGGCCTTCTTGTGTCGGCTTGTTGTAGTAGGGCACCACCTGCAACTGGCAGTCGGCGCCGACCTCGCGCGCAAACTTCGCCAGCTCAATGGCTTCAGCGGTTGAGTTGGCACCGCAGCCGGCCATGATGGGCACGCGTTTTTTGGCCTGTTCAACCGCGACGCGAATGATCTCGCAGTGCTCGTCAACATTGACTGTCGGCGACTCGCCGGTGGTGCCGACGACGCAGATGCAGTCGGTGCCTTCGGTGATGTGCCAATCGACCAGCTTGCGCAAGGCCGGGTAATCAACCGAGCCGTCGTCCTGAAAAGGGGTCGCCAGGGCGACGATGCTGCCGGTAATGGGGGTCATGGTGGGCCAGGGTGAGCGAGGTTGGTTTGGATCAACTTGGGAGCGCGTTCGACGCTGTGAGCGGCGTTATGTTCCTCAAATTCAGGCGGTGCGGAGCAGCCTGTGGCTAATTGCGCATTCTACTCAGCGGGGGGTGCCGCAATCGCAAGCCATGTAGAGGCCATTTACAAGGGATTCACAGGCGATAGCGCGGGGCCGGGCCCGCAGCGACGGCCCCGCGCACAGCGGCAATGCGTTGAATGAAGCGGGGGCGTGCGGAGCCGTCGGCGCCAGGCTCGTCGGTGAATCCTTCCTCAAACGCCACCACGCGCAAGCCCCGGCAAACATCGAGCAATTCACCGGCTTGCAGCAGGAAATCAGGCCGCGACGGTTTGCC
>JANOOO010000042.1:0-3269 GCA_031421375.1 Polaromonas sp. | reverse complement strand
ATTTTTGTGCAGGGCGGGCACGCGGTCAGCCACTACAGCGTGAGCTTTTATGCCCCCGATTCCGAGCAGGCCGGCCTGCTGGCGCGCGCGCAGGAAATCGAGAACCTTGACAAACAATTGCGCGCGCAAACGCTAATGAGCGAAGACGCTAGAGGCGCACTGATTCGCGCCGAGGCGGCCTACCAGGATGCCGCGCAGCGCCTGGCCACCACGCGCCGTGAAGCGGCAGAGGGCCAAAGCCGCACGCACGAGCTGCAGGTCGAGGTGCTGCGCTTGAGGCAACTGGCCGAGCAGACCCGGGCGCGAAGCGAGCAGATTGCTGGCGATATTTTTGAGCTTGATGCCCAGATCGGCGACTTGCAGGAGCGCAAGGTGACGGCCGAGGCGCGCTTTGAAGAGCTCGACATGCAATTGGCTGATACGCAAGAGCGCCATGCGCAGTTTGAAGACCGCGTGATCGAAGCCGAACGCAAGCTCAATGAATCACGCGGCCAGCAGCGCACGCTGGAGCGCGAGGCGCAGGAAGCGCAATTTGCACTGCGCAGCCTCGCAGCGCGGCAGGGCG
This sequence comes from Polaromonas sp., assembly GCA_031421375.1. GTDB lineage: Bacteria > Pseudomonadota > Gammaproteobacteria > Burkholderiales > Burkholderiaceae_C > Polaromonas. Next base: position 2,704 of record JANOOO010000042.1, on the reverse strand, counting down.
AGCTGGCACGTTCCATCGCCATCGCTGCGCAGCAGGCTGCCTCAATTGCCGATGAGCAGACACGCGCCAAAGACGAGCTCGCGCGCCTGACCGACGCCGCTGCGCAGGCCGGCCTGCAGAATGCGCTGGCGCTTAAATTGGATCGCGAAGCCGCGCTTGGTGCACAGCGCAGCCAGTACGACGACCTGACGGCGAAGCTGCGCGCCAGCGACGAGCGCCGACTCATGCTCGAACGCCAGCTCGACCCGCTGCGCCAGCGCATCACCGACATGCAGCTCAAAGAGCAGGCCGCCCGACTCGGCTTTGAGCAGTACGAGCAGTTGCTGCTGGACGCCAAAGCCGACTTGCCCGCCACCCTGCAATCGGTGCAGGCCGGCAATGTGCGGCTGGCCGGGCTGCAGGCCGAAATTGATCGCATCAACCAGGCGATTGGGTCGCTGGGCGCGGTGAACCTGGCGGCGCTCGAAGAATTGACGACCGCCAGCGAACGCAAGCAATTTCTTGACGCCCAATCGGCCGACCTCAACGAAGCCATGGCCACGCTCGAAGATGCGATCAAGAAAATCGACATGGAAACGCGCGATCTGCTGGCCAGCACGTTTGAAATCGTCAACGGCCATTTCGGCCGCATGTTCCCCGAGCTGTTCGGCGGCGGCAATGCGCGGTTGGTGATGACGGGGGAAGAAATTCTCGACGCCGGGGTGCAGGTGCTGGCCCAGCCACCCGGCAAAAAGAACCAGACCATACATTTGTTGTCGGGCGGTGAAAAAGCCCTGACGGCGATTGCGCTGGTCTTCGCTATTTTTCAGCTCAATCCGGCACCGTTTTGCCTGCTCGACGAGGTCGATGCGCCGCTCGACGACGCCAACACCGAGCGCTACGCCAAACTGGTTACCAGCATGAGCCGCGAGACGCAGTTTTTGTTCATCAGCCACAACAAGATCGCGATGGAGATGGCCGAGCAGCTAATCGGCGTCACCATGCAGGAGCAGGGCGTGTCGCGCATCGTCGCGGTGGATATGGAAGCCGCGTTGGGCCTGGCCGAGGCGGACGCATGAGCACGCTGCAAATCGGCCTGGCCATTTTGGGCGCGCTGGTGTTGGCGCTGGTGATTGGTCACGGCGTCTGGACTTCTCGCCGCAGTTTGCCGCGCCAGGCTACGCCCGAGCCGCAGCCCGGCGCGCTTTCGCCCACGCCTGCTGTGCCTGGCGCGCCAGATTCGCCGGCGAGCCGACAGCGAGTCGAGCCACGCTTTGACCCCGAAACAGGCGTTGACGTTTCCCCTGAAGGCCCAGCGGCGGACGGCGGATTCGAGGTAAACACTGCCGTCGCCGAGGCCGATATCGACGCCGACCTCGACAACCTTGGGCCACTCGGCCGGCCTGCTCCGTCCGAGCGCAGGCTTGCGCTCGACCCGCTGATCGACGCGATGGCACCGATTGCCGTCGATGCGCTGGTTTCGGGCGATGCGGCGTTGGCCGCCATGCCTTCGACGCGCCGCGCTGGCAGCAAACCATTTGGTGTGGAAGGATTCAATGCGGCGTCGGGCGAATGGGAGTTCCCCGTAGCCGGGCAGCGCTACCGGGCGTTTCAATGCGGTGTGCAGCTTGCCAGCCGCACTGGCGCGCTCAACGAAATTGAGTACTCCGAATTCGTCATCAAGGCCCAGGCATTTGCTGACGCAATTGGCGGCGAGGCCGAGTTTCCTGAAATGCTCGAAGAAGTGGCGCGCGCCCGCGAGCTCGACCAGTTCACCAGCGCCCATGACGCGCAAATCAGTTTCACACTGCGCGCCAACCGCACCGCCTGGAGCCCCGGCTACGTGCTGCAAAGCGCCGCCCGCCTCGGCTTCGTCGCTGGCGTGATTCCCGGCCGCATGGTGCTGCCGGCAGCCGAGCCAAGCCGCGCGCCTATCGTCGGCCTGGCTTTCGACACCCAGGCCGCGATGGCTGAAGCGCCCGAGCTAGCCGCCCTGCGTGAGTTAGCTCTGTCGCTCGACGTGCCGCAGGTCGAGCGCGGCGAGCAGCCTTTTGCACGTCTGTGCGAGATCGCGCTCGCTCTGGCCGCAAGCATGGAAGGCTCGATCATCGACGACAACGGCAACGTGATACACGCCGAAGCGATGGAGATCATCCACGGCGAACTTGAGCAGTTGTATGACCGGCTTGATGAGTACGAGCTGGCGGCGGGCTCGGTGCTGGCGCGGCGGGTGTTTAGTTAAAAAAACCACTCCAAGCCCATACTGGACGGGCGCAAGCAGCTATTTATTTGATAGCGACAGCGCCTCGGCAAGCTTGCGTGCTTGCAGCGTCATAAGCACCAGAGGGCTCCTGCACTCAACAGCGTAGCGCCGCAGCAGTCGCCAGAATAGTCACAGCGCCATCCCGATACCCGCCGCGCCAGCAATCACCAGACTTGCGCCCCAAACCCGATCCAGGTTGAGCCAGGCGCGGCGCAGGAAACGCAGGCCGAGATAGCGGTACACGGCCCAGGCCATGCCGACGCCGGCGAGCATCATCGCCAGCGTGTGGACTACCGCCACGGTGATGGCTGTGGCTACGTTTGACTGCGCGAGATAGTTCATGACGCTGGCGTGGCCCTGATCGCGCAGGCTGGTGACGGCCAGCGCATTGCCGTCAGCCGGTGCGGCTATGCACAGCGCCAGCATGAAGGGCACCAGCATCAGCCCGGCCCCATGCGCGGT
>JANOOO010000041.1:0-3916 GCA_031421375.1 Polaromonas sp. | reverse complement strand
ACTCAGCGTTACGCCGCCGCAACGACTCGCCCTGCTCATGTTCAAACCCTTCCTCGCCGCACTCGTTTTGCCCCCGCTCGGGCCCTTGCTGCTGGGTGCGTTCGGCTTGTTTTTTGCAGCTCGCGGGCAGCGCGCCGGGCTGTTGGTGGCGGCCTTGGCTTTGGCGCTGTTATGGCTGCTCAGTTGCCATGGCGCAGCGGTCTGGCTGGGGCAAAACGCGCTGCCCCAGTTTCTACCCACCACCGTGCCGGGCCTCAAGGCAGCGCAAGTGCAGGCCATCGTGGTGCTCGGCGGTGGCGTGCGCCCGGTTGCGCCTGAATACGGCGAGCCGCAGCTGAGCCCGGCAACGGCGGAGCGGCTCCGTTACGGGATGCATCTGGCACGCCAGACCGGCTTGCCGCTGGCCTTCAGCGGCGGCATCGGTTGGGCCGCAAGCGGCGCGCAAACGCACAGTGAAGCCGAAGTGGCGCAGCGCGTTGCCGAGCGCGACGGCGGTGTGCGCTTTCGCTGGATCGAGACTGCCTCACGCGACACCGGCGAGAACGCCTCCATCCTCGCGCCGCTGCTGCAGCAGGGCGGCATCACCCGCATTGCGCTGGTGACCCACGCCTGGCACATGCCGCGCTCGCTGGCCAACTTCGACGCAAGCGGGCTGCACAGCACGCCCGCGCCCATGGGCTTCGTGCTGCCGGTCGAGCATCGCGTGCTGGAATGGCTGCCATCGGGGCTGGGCCTGCAAACCTCGCGCGTGGTGCTGCGCGAATGGCTGGCGCTGGCCTCGCTGCGGCTGTCGCGTGCGCTGGGCCGCGAGCCCGCTGGACGTCACGATGCGGCCCTTGCCTATGGAGCCCCGGCATGACGCCGCGCCGCATTGGCCTGGTCGTGCTGGTGCTGATTGCGCTGGCTGTGGGAGCAGCCGTATGGCGGGCCGTGGCCGAGCGGCAGGCGCGCCCAGCGCCCGTCGCAGGCACGCCGCCAGCAGGCGCATCGGCTGCATCGGCCTTGTCGAGCAGCGTCGAGCTGGCCGAGAGCGACGTCGTGCGCGCCCAGCAGCGCGAGCTGGTGCAGGGCCTGCCGATATCGGGCACGCTGCGTGCTGTGAACTCTGCAACCGTCAAGGCCCGGGTAGCCGGCGAACTGCGCGGTTTGACGGTGCGCGAAGGCGATTTTGTTCGCGCCGGGCAGGTCATTGCCCGCATCGAGGGCAGCGACGTGCAGGCGCGCGTGCGTCAGGTCAGCGAGCAGGCTGCGGCCAGCCGGGCGCAGGTCGAAGTTGCGCAGCGCCAGTACGACAACAACAGGGCGCTGGTGGCGCAGGGCTTTATCTCGGGCACCGCACTTGACGCCTCACTCGCCAACCTCAATGCCGCGCAGGCTACCTTTCGCGCCGCGACGGCGAGCACCGACATCGCCCGCCAGCTTCTGACCGATGCGGTACTGACCAGCCCGATTGCCGGCCAGGTCGCGCAACGCTTTGCGCAGACGGGCGAGCGCGTGGGCATTGATGCGCGCATCGTCGAGATCGTCGATTTGCGGGCGCTTGAAGTCGAGGCGAGCCTGAATGCGGCTGACTCTGTGGCGGTGCGCGTGGGGCAAAGCGCCGAGCTGCAAGTCGAAGGCAGCGGCGCGGCGGTGCCGGCCAGCGTCGTGCGCATCAGCCCCAGCGCGCAGGCTGGCAGCCGCAGCGTGCTGGCCTATCTGCGCGTCAACCCACCAACCGGCAGCGCAGAGGGCTCGTCGGCTGCGCTGCGCCAGGGGCTGTTCGTGCAGGGCACGCTGAACACCTTGCGCACGCAGCAACGGGTGGTGCCGGTCAGCGCGGTACGTATCGACAAACCCGCGCCTTACTTGCAGGTGATTGAAAACGGTGTGATCGCGCACCGCCCTGCGGGACAGGGCCAGCGCGGCACGGCCAGCGGCGAAGCGATGGTGGCCGTTGCTGGCGTGGCAGAAGGCGCGGTCGTGGTGCGCGGCAACATCGGCCCGCTGCGTGAGGGAACGCGCGTGGTTTTCACGCGTGTCCCTGCGCTGCCTGGTGCGCCGGGTGCCGGTGTCGCTCCGCCGGACTCGGCTGCATTGGCTGCGTCGGCTGCATCGGCGGCGACGCATTCGCCTCCTGTCATCAAGCCCGCGCCTTAAGCGCAGTAAGCGCCCGCGCTTCGGTCCCAACGCCATGTGGTTCACCCAGGTCAGTTTGAAGAACCCGGTCTTCGCGACGATGGTGATGCTTGCCATCGTTGTGCTGGGCCTGTTCTCTTACCAGCGCATGCAGGTGGACCAGTTCCCGAACATCGACTTTCCGGTCGTCGTCGTGACGGCCGAATACCCTGGTGCCGCGCCAGAAATCGTCGAGAGCGAAGTCACCAAAAAGCTGGAGGAAGGCGTCAACTCGATTGCCGGCATCAACACGCTGAGCTCGCGCAGCTTTGAGGGCCAGTCGGTGGTCATCATCGAGTTTCAGCTTTATGTCGATGGCCGCAAGGCGGCTGAAGACGTGCGCGAAAAGATCGCAGCGATTCGCCCGCTGTTTCGTGATGAGGTCAAGGAGCCGCGGGTGCTGCGCTTTGATCCGGCGAGCCGGGCGGTGTGGTCAGTGGCGGTATTGCCGGTGGCGGTTGAAGCGGCGCAGGTGCCAGCAAACGGATATGGGGCCGGGGAGCCCTCACCCCCGCCCTCTCCCGGGGGGAGAGGGAGTCAAACCGGGGAGGCTTTGCCCACACCCGGCCCGTCGGCCGTCGAGCTGACCAACTGGGCTGATCAGGTTTTGAAAAAGCGGCTTGAGAACGTTCGCGGTGCCGGTGCGGTGACGCTGGTTGGCGCAACCAAGCGCGAGATCAATGTTTACCTGAACCCGCAGGCGATGGAGTCGCTGGGCGTCAGTGCCGATCAGGTCGTCAACGCCGTGCGGGCAGAGAACCAGGACTTGCCGATAGGCTCCGTCCGCTCGCTGGCGCAAGACCGCGTCGTAAAGATCGATGCGCGCATGAAGCGGCCCGAAGACTTCGCCAGCATCATCGTCGCGCGCCGGGGTGGCAGTTCGGGTGTGGCCACGGCCATCACCGTCGGCCAGGTGGCGCGCATTGCCGATGGCGCGCAAGAGGTCGAAAGCCTGGCGCTCTTCAACGGCCAGCGCACGCTGCTCGCCAGCGTGCAGAAGGCGCAGGACGAAAACACCATCACCGTGGTCGATGGCTTGAACAAGGCCATCGCCGAGCTGACGCCGCAGTTGCCGCCGGGCATTCGGCTGCAGTTGATTGCCGACGGCTCGCGGCCGATCCGCGTCGCGGTCGAGAACGTGCGCCGCACGCTCATTGAAGGCGCGCTGCTGACCATTTTGATTGTGTTTCTGTTCCTGAACTCGTGGCGTTCAACCGTCATCACCGGGCTGACGCTGCCGATCTCCATCATCGGCACGTTCTTGTTCATGAACCTGTTCGGCTTCACCATCAACATGATCACGCTGATGGCGCTGTCGCTGTGCGTCGGGCTGCTGATCGACGACGCCATCGTCGTGCGCGAGAACATCGTGCGCCATGTGCAGATGGGCAAGGCCCCCTACCAGGCGGCGATGGAAGGCACGCGCGAGATCGGGCTGGCGGTGCTGGCAACCACCTTCTCCATCGTCGCGGTGTTTCTGCCGATCGGCTTCATGGGCGGCATCATCGGCAAGTTCTTTCACGAGTTCGGCATCACCATCGTCGCCGCAGTGCTGATCTCGATGTTCGTCAGCTTCACGCTGGACCCGATGCTGTCGAGCATCTGGCACGACCCTTCAATCAAGCCAGCCGGCGAGCACGGCAACGCCCTTCGCCCGGTCAGCCTCTACGACAAGACCATAGGCCGCGTCACCGGCTGGTTTGACCGCGCCACCGAGCGGGTCAGCGCGGCGTATCAGGCTGTGCTGCGCTGGTCGCTG
>JANOOO010000040.1:0-19639 GCA_031421375.1 Polaromonas sp. | reverse complement strand
CCGCCGCAGCCGGCCAGCGCCATTGCACTGGCCAGCGCGGTCAGCAGCAACGCGTCGCGCCTTTTTAAGCCGTTTGAGGGCGGTGTGTTTGATTGTTTTTTCATGGTCTTTTCTCCTCGTTGTCGTGATCAATGTCGATGGTCGTTGGCGGCATCGAATCGGGCGGCAGGGTTGGCGACCAGGTGTACATGCCGATGCGAATAGTCTGGTTTTGGGGCCTTCCCAGCCGCCGGTCTTTTTCGATCATTTTTTCGAGTTTAGGGGCGATGTCGGTCAGCAGCGTGCGCCATTGCGCGGTCATTAAAGCGGCAGTTTCCACCAGTGACTCGGCTGACAATTCATCGGCAAAAATGGCTTGCTCAAGCTGCTGCTTGCCGTCTTTCAAGACGTTGCTCACCGAGGCGCGAAAGTGGTCGCCGACGTTGTCGCCCACATAGCCCATCATGCGTGCCCAGTCGCCACTTGGCACGAAGGCATCGCGCAGCAGGGCGACTGCGTCGGTGTCGCTCTGGAGCGCTGCAAGCTGAAGTCTGCACAATTCGTCGAGCAGCGTGCGGGGGTGGACGTCCTGCGTCACTGAATGGGCAAGGGCTTCAAAACTGGGCGCTGGCCCCTGGCGCGGCAAATTCATGGGCTTGCCTTCAGGCCCGCGAAAGGCCGGGTCTGACAACCAGCGTGTGAACAGCTCGGTAATCGGCGAGCGCGGGGCCTTGGCGGCATCTTGCGGCGCATGGGTTAGCCGGTCCACTTCACGGCGAGTCAGCCCGGTTGCGGCGCTGATCCGGCTGGTCTTGCGCATCGACGTGGCGGCCGGCTGGGCATCATGCGCAGCCTGAACAAATGCCATGCGCAGCCGCTCTTCAATGGCCTGAATCCGAATGCCCTTAGCCAGACACAGTTGCGCAAGCGGCGCAAATACGCAGCCCAGCGCATTGATGGCGGCGAGCTGCTCGGCGTTGAGGGACTCCGCCGCACCGGCATCGCCAGCGGCAGTGGGGTCGGGTTGGGGAGGGGTTTTCATGATCCGGGCGCTAAGGTCTTGAAACTATGCCGCTAACGAATTGCTAATGTGTCAATCACACATTAAAGAGCATAGGTGAATATCAATTCTGCGGTGCTGCAGTTCTGCTGCGCTAAAGCGCTGTTTTTGTAAAGGTGTTTGCTGCGTCTGGGGTGGCGCTCTGCGTCGGTGGCGGTGAGCGGCGACGCTGGCGGATGTGGCAATGTTTGATGTCAATAAAAAAGGGCGGACAGCTTGCCCGCCCTTTTGAGCGGCTGCACAGGCAGCCGCCGGGTAGCGCGCTTAGGTTTTAGCTTTCGCGCGAAATTTCCGTCGCCAGCACCGTGTTGCCGTTGAGCAGCGTGCCCTTGACTTCGACCTTGCTGCCGTTGGCGAGATTGTCCCGCGTCAGGCCGTCGGTGAATACCGTGGTCGCGTTGTAGCTGACCGGGACGCCGCGCAGCACGAACGTTCCGGTTCCATCAGTTTTAGCCAGGCCGCTGACAAAACCATGCAATTCAAACTTGAACAAGTCTTCGTCGTCTTCGTCGTCTTCCAGCTCAACTTCCTTCGCGATCAAAATGCCATCGACGATTCTGCCTTCGACTTCAACGCGGTCACCCACTCGAAGGATCGTACCAACAGGGAAGTCGAATTTCGTAGTGGCGTTGGTATTGACCACCAGGCCGTTGACCTTGAAGAGCGCGAGAGATGTGAACTCTGTGATGAAGCCTTCCACTTCCGCTTCGTCGATGTCATCGTGCTTGTCTTCGGCGGCGCGGATTCTCAGCGCGGTGCGTGTCCCGGTCAGCGGGGTGATAGCCAGACGCACGCGCACCACCAGGCCGTCGGTCAGAGTCAGGCTGTCAGGCAGTTCGGCAGTCAGGTAGCTGATGGTCAGGGTGCCGATGCTGAAGGTTTTCGAGGCTGTATTGAGCGCACTGATTGCACCTTGCAGCTTGAACTTATTGGCGTTTGGCTTGAGTTCGACGCGTGTCGCAGCCATGGTGTTGTTCAGCGGGTTGATGAACCCGTACACCTCAACTACGTTGCCCGTTGCGAGGCTGGCGAACGTCAAGCCATCGTCGAAGAAGGTCGTGGCCGAAATTTCAACGGTTTGCCCAAGCACTTTGAATGACGTGGCGGTCTTTGAGCCAGCGTCAATCGGACCTTGAAGCTCGCTGTGAACCTCAATGCTGTCGCAGGATGCTTTGATGCTGTTGCCGTCATTGGATGTTTTGCCGCCCTTGATCTTGACGACCATGCCGAGTTTGAGATCGCTGCTGGACTTGCTCACGCCGTCGTCATCTTTAATGCTGGTGGCCGTCGAATCGTCGTAATGAACACCGCCGACGATGATTGAGCCGAAGCCGGTGATGGCACCTGACGCCGATGAGCCCGCGACGCCGCTGGCTGCGGTCGTGCCACCACCGCCACCGCCACCGCCGCATCCGGCGAGCACCAGCGCGCTGCTCAGCAGCGTGAGCATCAGGCCCTCACGGCGGGTGATGCCTTTTTTGGCTGCGGTTGAAAGATCTTGTTTAAGGTTTTTCATGACTTGCTTTCGTTGATGGTTAAAGAAAAGTTGTCTTGGGTATTAACGCTGTGACCAGGGGGTCGGGTGCCGGGGAATCAGTGCAGGCGGCCCTGTCGCTGACTACCTGAAGCAAATGCACGCCAGGGCATCGTTGTAGTGAAGGAGTTCTGGCAGGGCATGGCTTTAACTATAAATGTGCATTAAGCACATTTTAAGAAAAATTGAGTAACTGAAAGTTACTAAAAAAGGAGCTGAATTAGCTGGCCAGACCCTGGCCTTTTGGCCCTGGCGGTCAGGCAGAACGAGGGTTTTCCCATAGGTGATTCATAATCGCGCAGCCTATGAAAACGCTCCATGACTGGCTTGCGCACTGCGAGCGCCTGCACCCCAAAACCATCGACATGGGGCTTGACCGCGTGCGGGCGGTGGCCCGCCGTATGGGCCTGAGCTTCGACTGCCCGGTCATCACCGTCGCCGGCACCAATGGCAAAGGCTCGACCTGCGCGATGCTCGAAGCCATCTTGATCGAAGCGGGCTACCGCACCGGCGTCTATACCTCGCCGCATTTGGTGCATTTCGAGGAGCGCTGCCGGGTGCGCGGCGAGATTGTCAAGGCCGACGCGCTGGCCACCAGCTTTGCCGTGGTCGAGGCCGCACGCAATCTGGGTGGCGACGCGGTTTCGTTGAGTTATTTTGAATTCACGACTCTCGCCATCCTTCATTTGCTGGCCGCAGCGGGTCTGGATGTGGTGATCCTCGAAGTCGGGCTCGGCGGCCGACTCGACGCGGTCAATGTCATCGATACCGACTGCGCCGTCATTACCAGCATCGACCTGGACCACACCGAGTTGCTCGGCGACACACGCGAAAAAATCGGCTTTGAAAAAGCCGGCATCATGCGCGCTGGCAAGCCGGTGGTCGTCAGCGACCCGCTGCCGCCGCAAAGCCTGATCGACCACGCAGCGGCCATCGGCGCGGACCTGTGGCGGCTGGGCCGCGACTTCAATTTTTCGGGCGACAAGCAGCAATGGGGCTGGTCTGCGGCCCCTGAGCGGGGCGGGCGACGCTATGCCGGCTTGGCTTACCCGGCCTTGCGCGGGGCCAATCAGCTGGTCAACGCCGCCGGCGTGCTGGCCGCGCTGACGGCGGTGCGTGAGCGCCTGCCCATCACCGCACAAGCGGTGCGGGTGGGGCTGTCGCAAGTTGAGCTGCCCGGTCGCTTTCAGATCATTCCCGGCCAGCCGACGCTGGTGCTCGATGTGGCGCACAACCCGCACTCTGTCGCCGCGCTGGCTGCCAACCTCGACGCGATGGGCTACTTCCCCTGTACGCATGCGATTTTCGGCGTCATGGCCGACAAGGATTTGCCGGCCATGCTGGCCCGCATCGCACCGTTGATCGACAGCTGGTACTGCACGGATTTGCCGATTGGCCGTGCCGCCAAAGCGGCTGATCTGCTTGAGAAGCTGAAGACTCAGACTGCCGGACGGGCGGGCGCGGAAGTGCCGGTTTTCGCTTGTGAAAGCCCGGCTCTGGCACTGCGTCAAGCGGTCGCTGCAGCAGACCCCGCTGATAGAATCGTGGTCTTTGGATCCTTCCATACTGTAGGCGCAATCCTGCAAGACGGCCTGCCGCGTTTGACGGCTGTCCACCTGCCGGACTGAGCGCCGCCCCGGTCAGAAAACCGGGCGAGGCCGGAATTTTTTCATCGCGATCTGCCTGACATCCTCGCGCTCGCATGGCCGTCCATGCCACGCGCCGCAACCGACACGCCCAGACAGTCCAGCCACACCATGTCATTATTTAATCTCCGCCAAAGCGAGGCAGCCGCGCCGAACGCGGGCTCTGGCGCGCAGCCCGAGAGTGCAGAGCAGGTCCGCAGACGCGCGAAGCACCGGCTGATTGGCTCTGCCGTTCTGGTGCTTGCCGGCGTGCTGGGCTTTCCCTTGCTCTTTGACACGCAGCCGCGCCCGGTGGCCGTTGACATTCCCATTGAGATTCCGGCTCGCAACACAGCCAAGCCATCGCTGCCCGCGCAGCCTGCGACCGTCGCCAAACCTGCGGCAACCGAGAAAGTCGGCGTGGATTCGGGTTTCAGCGAAAAAGAAGAAATAATTGATCAAAAACAGCTTGAATCCCATGCTGCACGGGCGCAAGCAGCTATTAAAACAGAAGCAAGTGCAGTGCCGAAAGTGGAGGCCAAGCCAGAACCCAAGCCAGAACCCAAGCCGGTGCAGCCCGAGCCCCGGGCGCATACAAAGGCAACGCCAGCGGCCACCGCCGATGCCGCCATGCCCTCGACAGGGGAGGCCAGGCTGGTGGTGCAGGTCGGTGCGTTTTCCGATGCTGACAAGGCCCGCGAAGTGCGGCTCAAGTTAGAAAAAGCCGGCCTGAAAACCTATACCCAGGTGGCTGAAACCAAAGATGGCAAGCGCATACGGGTGCGGGTCGGGCCATTCGTGACAAAAGCCGAGGCCGACAAGGCTGTCAGCAAGATCAAGTCGCTCGATATGCCGGCAGCAGTTTTGTCGCTCTGACTAGTAGTCCGTTTCACCAAAAGCAATACGAAATGAAACCGATGGATTTTTTCGCCAGGCTAGGCGCAGACCCGCTGCCGCACTGCCAGTGCGGCGAGGGGATGGAACGACGCATGGTGGAAAAAGACGCGGTTTCATGTAATGGTTTTGGTGAAACGGACTACTAGATGGTCACCACCGACTGGATTTTGCTCGGGGTGTTGGCCTTGTCGATGCTGGTCGGCGCCTGGCGTGGTCTGGTTTATGAGGTGCTGTCGGTTCTGGGCTGGGTGCTGGCGTTTTATGCGGCCCAGTGGCTGGCACCGCAGGTCGCCAGCATGCTGCCGCTGCAGTCGGTGTCGCAGTCAGTACGCTATGCGGCTGGGTTCGCGCTGGTTTTTATTGCTTCCATTTTTACCTGGGGGCTGGTGGTGTTTTTGATCAGAAAACTGGTCGATTCCGTTGGGCTAAGGCCGGTGGACCGCACGCTGGGCGCAGCCTTCGGGCTGGTGCGCGGGCTGGTGCTGCTGCTGGCCGCCACAGTTGTCATCAACCTGACCGCACTCAAGCGCAGTGATTGGTGGGTTGACTCGGCGGGCGCGCAGGGCTTGAGCAGCATCCTCAAGGGCTTGAAACCGGCGCTGCCGACGCGATTTGCCCAGTATCTCGGTTAACGCTTGACACTGACGCGCAACCACTTTTGTCCAAGCCAACCCAAATGAATCGAACACCATGTGCGGAATAGTCGGCGTCGTCAGCAAAGCCCCGGTCAATCAGCTGATCTATGACGGTTTGCTGCTGCTGCAGCACCGCGGTCAGGATGCGGCCGGTATCGTCACGCAGCAGGGGCGCAAGTTCTTCATGCACAAGGCCAAGGGCATGGTGCGCGACGTGTTTCGCACGCGCAACATGCGCGCGCTGCCGGGCAACGTCGGCCTGGGCCAGGTGCGCTACCCAACGGCCGGCAACGCCTACAGCGAAGACGAAGCGCAGCCGTTTTACGTCAACGCGCCATTCGGCCTGGTGCTCTCGCACAACGGCAACCTGACCAACGCGGCCGAGCTGAAGGCCGAGCTGTTCAACACCGATCACCGCCACATCAACACCGACAGCGACTCCGAAGTACTGCTCAATGTGCTGGCGCACGAGCTTGAAAAAACCACGCGCGGCCTGCCGCTGTCTGCAGCCGATGTGTTTGCGGCGGTTCGCGGCGTTCACAAGCGCATTAAAGGTTCGTACGCCGTGGTCGCTCTGATTGCCGGGCACGGCCTGCTGGCCTTTCGTGACCCCTTCGGCATTCGCCCGCTGTGCATGGGCCACGGCAGCAACGATGACGGCATCACGGTGATGGTCGCCAGCGAATCGGTGGCGCTCGAAGGCACGGCGCATCAGTTCGACCGCGACATTGCGCCGGGCGAAGCCGTGTTTGTCGATCTCGACGGCGTGGTGCATGCCGAACAGTGCGCCGTTAATGCCAAACTCAAACCGTGCATCTTCGAGTTCGTCTATCTGGCCCGGCCTGACTCGGTGCTCGACGGTATTTCGGTTTACCAGGCGCGCTTGAACCTGGGCGAAACGCTGGCCAAGCGCGTGGTGTCCACGGTGCCGCCGAGCCAGATCGACGTCATCATCCCCATACCCGAATCGAGCCGCCCGAGCGCGACCCAGCTAGCGCATCTGCTGGGCATTCCCTACCGCGAAGGCTTTGTCAAAAATCGCTACGTCGGCCGCACCTTCATCATGCCGGGGCAGGGCGTGCGTAAAAAGTCGGTGCGTCAAAAACTCAACGTGATCGCCAGCGAGTTCAAGGGCCGCAACGTGTTGCTGGTCGATGACTCCATCGTGCGCGGCACCACCAGCCGCGAGATCGTGCAGATGGCGCGCGATGCCGGTGCAAAAAAGGTCTATCTCGCCAGCGCCGCACCGCCAGTGCGTTACCCCAACGTCTATGGCATCGATATGCCGACGGCCGATGAGCTGGTCGCGCACGACCGCACCGTCGAGCAGATTCGCATCGCCATCGGCTGCGACGCGTTGATCTACCAGGACGTCGAAGGCATGAAGCGCGCCATCGGCTCACTGAGCAGCAAGCTCGACGGCTTCGATGCGTCGTGCTTCGACGGCATCTACATCACCGGCGACATCACCCCGGAAAGCATCGCAAAAATGAATGCGCAGCGCATTGACAGCGGCGCAGACGAAGGCGAGGTCGATGTGTCGCGCCTGGCGCTGCCAAACCCGCAGGAGGCATGAAGCGTGAGCGCCAGCAAGTTGCCCGACGGCCTGCACCGCGACACGCTGGCTTTGCGTGTGGCGATGGAGCGCAGCCAGCACGGCGAGCACTCCGAGGCGCTGTACCTGACCAGTGGCTTCGTGCAGCCCGATGCCGAGACGGCTGCACGTCGCTTCGCCGGGACTGAAGAGGGATTCACCTACGGACGCACATCGAGCCCCACCGTCACCAGCTTCGAGCAGCGGCTGGCCGCGATGGAAGGCACTGAGGCTGCGATTGGCGCTTCAACCGGCATGGGTGCCATCTTGATGATGTGCATGGGCTTACTCAAAAGCGGCGACCATGTGATTTGTTCGCGTTCGATGTTTGGCTCGACCCTCAATTTGATTGGCCGCGAGTTCGGCAAGTTCGGCGTTGAGACCACCTTCGTCTCGCAAACCGACGTTGCCGAATGGCGCGCTGCGCTGCGGCCGACGACGAAGCTGCTGTTTGCCGAGACGCCGACCAATCCACTGACCGAAGTCTGCGACATCGCGGCACTTGCGGAATTGGCGCACGGTGCGGGTGCCCTGCTCGCGGTGGACAACTGCTTTTGCTCGCCTGCGTTGCAGCGGCCTGTTGATTTTGGAGCCGATCTGATCATTCATTCAGGCACCAAATACCTTGATGGCCAGGGCCGCGTGATGGCGGGCGCGATCTGCGGACCATCGCGGTTGATCGTCGATGTATTTGGCCCCGTGGTGCGCACGGCCGGCATGACGCTCTCGCCGTTTAGTGCCTGGGTGGTGCTCAAGGGCCTGGAAACGCTGGGCATCCGCATGCAGGCGCAAAGCGCCAACGCGCTGGCGGTGGCGCGCTGGCTGGAGTCGCAGCCCGGCGTGGCGCGCGTGTACTACCCCGGCCTCGCCTCGCATCCCCAGCATGACTTGGCGATGCGCCAGCAGTCGGGCCTGGGCGGCGCGGTGTTGTCATTTGACTTGCGTGGCGATTCGGCCGAAGCGAGACGTGCCAACGCATTTCACGTCATCAACAGCACGCAGGTGGTCAGCATCGCCACCAACCTGGGCGACACCAAAACCATCATCACGCACCCCGGCACCACGTCGCACGGCCGCCTCAGCGAAGCGCAGCGCCAGGCTGCGGGCATTGGTCAGGAGTTGATTCGCCTTGCCGTCGGCCTTGACCATATTGACGACATCAAAGCCGACTTGCGGCGCGGCCTGGACAGCTTGAAATGACTTTGAAAACACGAACCCGATTCGCGCCATCACCGACCGGCTTCATTCACCTCGGCAACATCCGCTCGGCGCTTTACCCCTGGGCGTTTGCGCGTGCGACTGGCGGCGACTTTATCTTGCGGATTGAAGACACCGACCTTGAGCGTTCCAACCAGGCGTCAGTCGATGTGATCATCGAAGGCATGCGCTGGCTGGGTCTCGATTACGACGAAGGGCCGGTCTTTCAGATGCAGCGCATGGAGCGGTACAAGGCGGTGCTGGCCGAGTTGCAGGCCACCGGTCAGGTGTACCCGTGCTACATGAGCATGGCCGAGCTCGACACGCTACGCGAGCAGCAAACAGCAGCGAAGCAAAAGCCGCGTTACGACGGCACCTGGCGTCCCGAGCCCGGCAAAGCGCTGCCGCAGGTGCCACCGAACGTCAAGCCGGTGCTGCGCTTCAAGAACCCGCAGGGCGGCTCGGTGGTCTGGGACGACAAGGTCAAGGGTCGCATCGAGATCGGCAACGACGAGCTTGATGACTTGGTCATCGCTCGGCCCGACGGCACACCGACGTACAACTTTTGCGTTGTCGTCGATGACATCGACATGGCGATCACGCACGTCATTCGGGGCGACGACCACGTCAACAACACGCCGCGCCAGATCAATATTTTTCGCGCCCTGGGCAAAGACGTGCCGGTGTACGCGCACTTGCCGACCGTGCTCAACGAGAAGGGCGAAAAGATGAGCAAGCGCAGCGGCGCCAAGGCTGTCACTGCCTATGCCGCCGAGGGCTACCTGCCTGACGCCATGGTCAACTACCTGGCGCGACTGGGCTGGAGCCACGGCGACGACGAGATATTCAGTCGCGCGCAGTTTTTGCAGTGGTTCAGCCTTGACCACCTGGGCAAGAGCGCGGCGCAGTTCGACGAAGCCAAGCTGCGCTGGGTCAACGCCCAGCATCTGAAGGCGCTGGTCGATGCCGATCTGGCTGCGGCGGTGCAGCCTTTTCTGGCCGACAAGCCTGCAGTTGATTTAACGCCGGACAGACTGGTGCGCGGCTGCGCTTTGTTCAAGGACCGTTGCAGTACGCTGGTTGAGCTGGCTGATTGGCTCTCGGTTCTGGTCGCAGCTGGTCAGGCGAGCGATGATGATTTGCAGTTGCACGTTACCGATGCCGTGCGGCCCGCGCTGGCTGGTCTGCGGGGGGCGTTCGCCGAATGCGAGTGGACGCGTCCCGGTATCGCCGCTGCGATCAAGCAGGTGCTGGCCGAATTTGCCATGAAGATGCCTCAACTAGCCATGCCGGTACGGGTGCTGGTGGCGGGCACAACGCAGACTCCGTCGCTCGACGCCCTTCTTGAATTGATGCGCCGTGAAGACGTTGTTGCGCGACTTGCACGCGCAGAACTTTGAACCGCCCCAGATTTTCGGGCTATAATTCAAGGCTCGACTTTTGCAGCAAAAGCCTCTGGGTTTTGGCTGCAGTCGGTGGATATGCGCAAGAGTTCAGTTAATTATTGAGTTGATTTTTATCGGGTGTTTTGTCGGGTTTAGGCTGAAATTTTTAACGAATTTTCAGCGGATTCAGGCGGCGAATTTCGGGGGGTATAGCTCAGCTGGGAGAGCGCTTGCATGGCATGCAAGAGGTCAGCGGTTCGATCCCGCTTACC
Source organism: Polaromonas sp. (assembly GCA_031421375.1). Classification (GTDB taxonomy): domain Bacteria; phylum Pseudomonadota; class Gammaproteobacteria; order Burkholderiales; family Burkholderiaceae_C; genus Polaromonas. The sequence continues at coordinate 9,461 of JANOOO010000040.1, read as the reverse complement.
TCCACCAAGTTCGATCAGGCCACTCGGTTCCAATTATTTTTTGCGCAGTTGTTCTCGTTGTTTTTGACCGTCGTTTTTTGCGGTTTCCCAGGTTTTGACCCCATCGTCTAGAGGCCTAGGACACTACCCTTTCACGGTAGGTACCGGGGTTCGAATCCCCGTGGGGTCGCCAGCATTAATCACGCCTCGTGTGTGATGCGCCAGGCGCAAGTGTGACAACGCAGGTCTGCGAAAGCAGGCCAGTCGGCCCGTAAGGGCTGGCGACTTGGCTCGAAAGAGCGAACCCGTTGTCGCTACCAGGAGTGGTAGTTCAGTTGGTTAGAATACCGGCCTGTCACGCCGGGGGTCGCGGGTTCGAGTCCCGTCCGCTCCGCCAAAAAAAGAGAACGGGTTGCCGCATTTTTGCCGCAACCCGTTTTTCGTTTCCGGCCTGCGTTTTCCTGCACATCAACTCGGCACGCTTCGCGTCAGCGCAAAACCAGCACCGGGATGGTGCTGTGCGTCAGCACATGCTGGGTTTCGCTGCCCAGCAGCACGCGTTTGAGCCCTTTGCGCCCGTGCGAGGCCATCACGATCAAGTCGCACTTGTGTTTTTTTGCGGCCGAGATGAGTGATTCGGCAACCAGATCAGAGCGGACGATGACGGCTTTCGCCTTGATGCCCTGCTCTTGCGCGGCTTGCTGGACTTCATCGACCACGGCCTGGCCTTTGACGGCCCATTGCTTTTCGGTTCGGCTGACTTCCTCGGGCGAGATGGACATGCCGCCTTCAAAGTAAGTCATGGGATAGCGCGGCACGACATACAGCGCCACCAACTCGGCGTCCAGGCCTGACGCCAACTGGATCGCACTGCGAACCGCTTTTTTTGACAGGGTTGAGCCATCGGTGGCGACGAGAATGCGTTGGTACATATTTTTCTCCGGTTGATGGTTGCGTGATCACGATGCGGACGCGGCGCTGAACCTTGCTGCCGCACGCGCGCTGCGCAGCTTTCCCTTTCACGGGCACTCTGACTTCGATTCTTTCTCTAGGGACCCTCTGCATAACTCCCTGCGGTCTGTGGTAGCGCGGGCTCGGGCGGACGCCTCGTAAAAAAGAACAGTTTGAGTTTGTGCCCGAATGCGGGCGCGGGAGTTGACTTGCATCAAGCCATGCTTATTCGCTCAGGCCGCCAGAAAAGGAAGAGGCGTCCCGCGTGCCAGTGCGGTAGATTCGGTGCATGGTTATGCCCACCCTCGTGTCGCCGCTTTCTCCCCTTGGCCGCGCCGATGACGCCGCGGCCCGGCTTGCGGGAGTCCTGCTCTCGGCCATGGATGCCATCGTCACGGTCGATGCGAGCCAGCGCATCCTGATCTACAACCAGGCCGCTGAAAGCATCTTTGGCTGGCCCGCCTCCGCCATGCTTGGTGAGTCGCTGGAGAGGCTGATTCCAGCACGGTTTCGTGCCAAGCATGGCCTGCTCATGACGCGTTTTGGCGAGCACGGCGTGACCTCCAGGCGCATGGGCGGCTCGGCGGTGGTCTATGCCTTGCGTGCCAGCGGCGAAGAGTTTCCGGTCGATGCATCGATCTCCCAGGTCGATACCCCCGACGGCAAGCTGTTTACCGTGATCCTGCGCGATGTGACGGCGCGCATCAAGGCCGAGGACGAACATGCACGGCTGATGGCCTTGCTGGATTCGGCGATGGACGGAATCATCAGCATTGACGAGGCACAGTGCATCGTGCTTTACAACCAGGCGGCCGAGAAAATGTTCGGCTGGCCCGCCGCCCAGGCCCTGGGTCAGCCGCTGGAGAAGCTGATCCCCACGCGCTTTCATGCGGGCCACCGGGCGCATGTCGTGCGCTTCCACGCAACCGGCACCACTTCCCGCAGCATGGGCGATGGCACGGTGCTCTACGGCCTGCGCGCCAGCGGTGAAGAGTTTCCGATGGAGGCGGCGATCTCGCAGTTAGAAACCGAAACCGGAAAACTGTTCACCGTGATCCTGCGCGACGTCAGCGAGCGCATGCGCGCGCAGGCGGAGCTGAGCACCTTCGCCGCCGAGGCCCACCACATCCGCGAGGGCGAAAAATCCCGGGTCGCGCGTGAGCTGCACGACGATCTGGCGCAGTCTCTGACGGCGCTGAAGATGGACACCATCTGGGTGCGCGACCGGCTCGCTCACGCTCACGCCACGCCTGAAGTCGCGGCCCGTCTCAGCGGCATGGTCGCCATGCTGGACGACACACTGACCGCAACGCGGCGCATTGCCGCTGATCTGCGTCCGTTGCTGCTCGACGACCTCGGGCTGGTCCCGGCGCTCGAATGGCTGGTGCAAAGTTTCACGCAGCGCACGGGCGTGCCCTGCGCGCTGGAGGTGGCTGACGACCTTGAGCTTGAAGAGCCCTACGCCACCGCTTTTTTCCGCATCGTGCAGGAGTCGCTCGTCAATATTTCCAAGCACGCCAAGGCCACGCATGCGCAAGTGCGCATTGAGCTCAGCACCGCGGCCGTGACGCTGGACGTGCGAGACAACGGCCTCGGTTTTTTGCCGACCGCGCCGCGCAAGCCCTTGTCGCTCGGGCTGATGGGCTTGCGCGAGCGCGTGCGCCTGCTGCAGGGCAGCATCGCCATTCACAGCAAGCCTGGCGAGGGCTGCCACGTTGAGGTGCGCGTGCCCCTGCACTAAACCTGGAAACGCCAGTTGACCGCTCGCAAACCTCTCCAAATCCAGATGAAAATTGACTTTTTTGCCTTCGTTGACTCTTGCCTCTCAGGTGACACCGCGTCCAACTGCCGTTTCCAGGCTTAAACGGAGAAAGCCCGTGATCAACATTGTGATTGCCGACGACCATGCGCTAGTGCGTGAGGGCCTTAAACGCATCGTCTCGGACATTGCCGACATGCGGGTCTGCGGCGAAGCGGCCAACGGCAGCGAGGTGATGCAGCGCGTGCGCGAGTTGAGCTTTGACGTGCTGATGCTCGACTTGTCGATGCCGGGGCGTAGCGGCATGGAGCTGATCAAGCTGGTTCACGCTGAAAAGCCGCTTTTGCGCATTCTGGTTTTGAGCATGCATCAGGAACTGCAATACGCCGTTCGGGCTATCAAGGCGGGAGCCAGTGGCTACCTGACCAAGGAAAGCGCCCCCGATCTGCTTGAGCACGCGCTGCGCAGAGTCGCTGCGGGCGGAGCGTTCATCAGCGCCGACGTGGCCCAGCAACTGGCGCTCGGTGCCATGCCCGGCAGTTCAGCGGTAGCGCACGAAGCCCTGTCAGACCGCGAGTTTGAGGTGTTTCGCCTGCTCGCTGCCGGCGTCTCGGTCACCGACATCGGCACCCAACTGATGCTGTCGGTCAAAACCATCAGCACGCACAAAGCCAACCTGATGCAGAAGATGGGGCTGACCAACCCGAGCGAGCTGATTCGCTACGCGCTCAAGCACGGCCTGACTGACCAGCTGGAGCCTTGAGCCGTCGGCGCCAAGTCGCCTGCGCTGTGCAGACGCCCCGCCGAGAAAGTCAGTGACGCAAGACGGCTGGCCGTTCGTGCTCGTGCGCCGCCTGGCAGGCGGTACAAAACGGGGTGGCCGGCATGGCCGTGAGCCGACGTAGATCGATCAACTGATCGCAGTCCAGGCAGCGCCCGTAACTGTTCTCGTCGAGCCGACGCTGCGCCGCCATGACCTGCAGCAATTCCTTTGCCGCCTGTTCTGCCTGTGCCTGGTCCACGGTTTCCAGCGACTGCCGGGCCGCCAGTTCCTTGAAGTCCGTCACCTCGTGCGCCTGCGTTCCTTCGGTCTGCGGGTCGGGCTGGTCCGCAGCGTCCAGCAGCGCACGCAACGTGGCCTCGCGCTGGTTCAAAAGTTGGCGAAATTGCGTTTCCAGACTGGGTTTATAGGTTTCCATAGGAGCCTTGTGGTGAGTGGACTCTATTGTGTAAGCGTGGGATCGCTGGGGGCTTGATCTGGCGCAAGCTCGCCGCTTCTCAGCGATGGCGCATGGCCGCGCTACCGTTTCCGGGTAGGCGGACGCGTCCAACTGCCGTTTCCAGCTTCCCTTTAAAAGTGCGGCGTCCAGGGTCCTAGGACGATTCCGAGCTGCCCTCAGTGCCTGCGTGAAGCACAACCAGAGTTATCCGGCAAAGCGTCCCGGCCAACGCCGATGGCGCAGCGGCGCACGCCGGGCGACAGTCAAGTCATGCCCCCCGGACCTGCTGCCCTCCATGTTTTTCTGGCCGACGACTCAGTGCTGATTTGCCTGCGTGTTGCTGCGGCGTTGACCGACGCCGGGCTGCTCGTCGTGGGCCAGGCCGCAACGCCCGACACCTGCATCCACGGCATCCTGCAAACCCAGCCCGACGCGGTGGTGCTGGACGTACGCCTGCAAGGGGGCTCGGGTCTGCAGGTCATGCGCGCCGTGCGTCCCGCCGCGCCGCAGATTGCGTTCGTGGTCTTCAGCAACAACGCGTCAGACGTGTACCGCCGGCGTTACCTGCGTGAAGGTGCCAGCGCCTTTCTTGAGAAAAGCCTGGATCTCGAACGGCTGGCCGAAACCGTGACGCTCGCAGCGCGAGATGCTGCATCACATTGAGCCGACGCGCCTGCGGCAATGAGAAAAAGTACGAATTAACAAGGAAAAAACCATGACCACTGCCACGCTTGAAGCCCCAATCAAACGCATCGCACTGCGGCTTGTCACCGAAGTCATGGCGCTTGTTCCGACAGTCGGGGCGGACACGGGCTGCTCTGGCTGCCACCTGCGCAAGGCGTGTTTGCCCGGCGAGATGAGCGATGGGCAAGTCAGCCGGCTTGCTGGCTTGAAGTTTGTGCGCCGCAGGGTGGCGGCCGGGCGCATGCTGTACCGGCAGGGTGAGCGCTTCAACTTTCTATACGCGGTGCGCAGCGGCACCTTCAAGGCCACCTTGATGATGGCCGATGGGCGCGAACAGGTCAGCGGGTTTTTCATGGCTGGCGAGGTCATGGGCCTTGATGGCGTGGCGGAGCTTGAACACGCCAGCAACGCCGTCGCGCTGGAAGACAGCGAGGTTTGCGCCATTGCCTATGGCACCTTGAGCGAGTCGCACGCTGACGGTCAGCGCCTGCAGCAGCTTGTCACCCGCCTGATGAGCCGCGAGATCGTGCGCGAACACCGGCTGATGATGCTGCTGGGCAGCATGAGCGCAGAAGAACGGCTCGCGAGTTTTCTGCTCAATTTATCGCAGCGCATGCGGGCGCGCGGCTATTCGGCCAGTGAATTCAACCTGCGCATGACGCGCGCAGAGATTGGCAGCTATCTGGGCCTGACGCTGGAGACCGTGAGCCGCACCTTCTCGCTGTTTCAAAAGCAGAAACTGCTGCAGGTTGACAAGCGCTATGTCCGGCTGCATGACCTTGCGGCTCTGGAGCGCGCGTTTTCTGGTGCGTCAAATTTGCGCGTGCATTGATAAATGCGTTCGGCACTTGCGCTAGCGCAAGTGCGTCAGCCCAGGTGCGGCCAACAATGAAGGCGTTCGCCCGCAGGACCGGCAGCGAACGACTCATCAACCGGTCTTAAAGGATGCCCTCATGTACCACCGAATTCTTGTTCCTCTCGACGGCAGCGCGACAGCCGAACGCGGACTGCGCGAAGCCATTGGCCTGGCCACACTGCATAAATCCAGGCTGGTTGTGATCCACGTGGTGGACGACTTTTCCAGCCTGGTCGATCTGTCGTCCGTAGCCAGTTATGAGCGCATGAAAGCCGAGCTAAGCCAGTTTGGCAACACGCTGCTTGAGAAGGCTCGGCTGTCGGCGTCGGGCGCCGGCGTGCAGGTCGAAACCAGCGTGGTTGAAGTGACCGACAAGCGCATTGCCGGCGTCATCGTCGATCAGGTGGCCAAAACCGGCTGCGATTTGATCGTCATGGGCACGCATGGGAGGCGGGGTTTTAGCCGCTTGACCATGGGTAGCGAAGCCGAGCTGGTTGCGCGCAGCAGTCCGGTGCCGGTGATGCTGGTCAAGCTGGACCGCTCTGCGGTCGAGCGGGAAAAGGACGCGGCGCAGGTATGAATGCCGACCCGCTGCTTCACTTCACCCACTGATTGAGCTGCATGATTGGCAGCAACACTGCCAGCACGATCAGCATCACGACCAGGCCCATCACGACGATCAGCAGCGGCTCCAAAATCGTCGCCAGCGCCATCGCGCGGCGCTGCACCTCGTTTGAGAGTTGCTTGGCGGCGCGCTGCAGCATCACCGGCAACTGGCCGGTCTGCTCGCCGAGCCGGGCAAACATGCTGACCAGTCCGGGAAAGCGCTTTTTCTGCCCGAGCGCTGAGGCGAGCGGTGCGCCTTCGCGCACCAGTAGCAGCGCGTCCAGCGCATCGGCGCGCATGGCGCGGTTGGCCAGCGTTTCGGCGGCAGCCTGCAGCGCTTTGAGTATGGGCACACCCGCCCCGGCCAGCATCGCCAGCGTGCCGGCAAAACGCGCTGCGTTGTAGTCGCGTGCGAGCCGGCCGATGAGCGGCACGCTCAGCGTCGCGGCGTCGAAACGCTCGCGAAAGCTTTCCTGGCGCAAGGCCATACGCATGACGAAGCCCGCGCCCACAAGCACGCCCGCTGCAGCCCAGCCGTAGCTGCGCACAAAGCCGCTGATAGCCAGCATAGCCACCGTTAAAAAGGGCAGGGCGCGCTTGCCGCCGGCAAACACAGCGGCCACCTGCGGCACCACATAGCCCACCAGAAACATCACGATGACGATGGCCACCAGCGTGACGATGGCCGGATACAGCGCCGCGCCGATCAGCTTGGAGCGCAGCGCTTCGCGTTCTTCGAGGTCATCGGCCAGCCGGTCTAGCACCAGGCCCAGATTGCCGGTCTGCTCACCCGCACCGATGACGGCGATGTAGATCGGCGAGAACTCGCCGGGGTGCTGCGCCAGCGCGCGTGCAAAGCTGCTGCCGCTGTTGACTTCAGCGCGCAGCGAGGCCACCAGGTTGCGCTGCTTTTCGTCTTCGGATTCGTCGGTTAACGCCGTCAGCGCGCGCTCCAGAGGCAGGCTCGACGACACCAGGCCCGCGAGCTGGCGCGTCCAGATGGCCAGCCGGGTGGAATTGAACACGCGCCGCGCAAAAAGCTGCTTTTGCAGCAGGCCCGGGGCGCTGCCAGTGGCGTCGCCACCGACCAGATCGACCACCAGCGGCACCAGCGCCTGCGTACGCAGCAAGCTGCGCGCCGCCTTCGCGGTGTCGGCTTCAATGATGCCGCGACGCAGCTTGCCATCGGCTTGCATGGCTTCAAATGAATACGCGGGCATGGTGGGTCAGGCGGGTTGGAAAGGGTCGGATCGAGAGTTGAAAGCAGCGCCAGTCGCTATGAAATCAGGAGCTGTTTGCGCCCGTGTCTATTGGGCTACGGGCTGATTTTACTTAAGAAATGAGGCTGATGCAGAACGCGGCGCTCAATCGCGCGTGACGCGTACCAGTTCGGCGCGTGAGGTGATGCCGGCCTGCAGCAGGCGTTCGCCGTCTTCGCGCATTGAGCGCAGCCCGCCTTTTTCAGCCGCCGCAAATAACGCGCTCTCGGCGGCGCGGTTGTGGATCAAGGCGCGCACCGCGTCGTCGGCCACCATCAATTCAAAAATGCCGGTGCGGCCCTGGTAGCCGGTCATGCCGCAGGCGTCGCAACCCGCGCCGTGGCACGTCGTGCAGAGCTTGCGAACCAGCCGCTGCGCCAACACGCCGAGCAGCGACGAGCTAAGCAAAAACGGCTCGACGCCCATGTCGGTCAAGCGCGTGACGGCGCTCACCGAATCGTTGGTGTGCAGCGTGGCCAGCACCAGGTGGCCGGTGAGCGAGGCCTGAATGGCAATCTGCGCGGTTTCAAAGTCGCGGATCTCGCCGATCATGATCACGTCGGGGTCTTGCCGCAAGATCGCGCGCAGGGCTTTGGCAAAGTCGAGGTCGATCTTGGCGTTGACCTGGGTCTGGCCGATGCCGTCCAACTCGTACTCGATCGGGTCTTCAACCGTCATGATGTTGGAAGTCGCTGAGTCGAGGCGTTGCAGCGCCGCATACAGCGTGGTGGTTTTGCCCGAGCCCGTCGGCCCCGTCACCAAAATGATGCCGTGCGGCTGCGCAATCAGTTTCTCGAAGCGGCGCAGTGAGTCGCCCTGCATGCCGACCGACTCCAGGCTGAGCTTGCTTTCACTTTTGTCGAGCAGCCGCAGCACGGCGCGCTCGCCGTGCGCGCTCGGCAAGGTGCTGACGCGCACATCAACCGCGCGGGTGCCGATGCGCAATGAGATGCGGCCGTCCTGCGGCAGGCGCTTTTCTGAAATGTCGAGGTCGGCCATGATTTTCAGCCGCGAGATCAGCGCCGCATGCAGCGCGCGGTTGGGCTGCACCACCTCGCGCAGCGTGCCATCGACGCGAAAGCGCACGCTCGAATGGCGCTCGTAGGGCTCGATGTGAATGTCGCTGGCACCGTCGCGTGCAGCCTGCGTCAGCAGGGCATTGAGCATGCGGATGATGGGCGCGTCATCAGAGGTTTCAAGCAGGTCTTCAACCGCTGGCAGCTCCTGCATGATGCGCGACAGGTCGGCGTCGGATTCGACCTCGCTGACCACGGTGGCCGCGCTTGATTCGCCGCGTGCGTAAGCGGCGCTGATGCGCTGCGCCAGTGTGCCAGGGTCAGCGCGTTGAAATGCCAGTGGCGCTGCGCCGTGGCCCGAGAACTTGCGCAGCACCTCACCCATCGCACCCGAATCGGGCTGGGCGTCGTGCCACAGCGTCAGCCCGTGGCCGTCGTCTTCGAGCAGCAGCGAATTGCTGCGGGCAAATGCATAGGGCAGCGGGTAGCGCATGGCTGTCAGGGGCTCGAATGCACACCGCTGCCTGCGGGCGCGGGAGTGGGCGACGGTCCGGGGCGGGAGATGCCTTGTGGTGCCAGCGTGGCCGGCGGCATCAGCGGCGGGTAGGCGGGGTAGGCACCGGGAACCGCAGGCGTTTGGCGTGGGGGCGCGGCGGGCATCGTCGGCGCTTCATTAACCGGCACCATCACATTCGATTGCGGCTGCGCGCCCTGTTGCGCGCTGCGCATCATCTCGTAGCGGTCAAGAGACAGCGTCTCGCTGGCTGCTCCGTCGCGTATCACCACCGGCCGCAAGAACACCATCAAATTGGTCTTGCGGCGCGAGCGGGTTTCCGCCCGAAACAGGTTGCCGATCAGCGGCAGGTCGCCAAAGAAAGGCACCTTCTCCTGGTTGCCTGAATATTCGTCTTGCAGCAGGCCGCCCAGCACAATGATCGCGCCGTCATCGACCACCACGTTCGACTCGATCGAGCGCTTGTTGGTGATGATGCCGGTGGTCGAGTTGATTGACGACGCCTGCACACTGCTGACTTCCTGAAAAATTTGCAGCTTGACGGTGCCGTTTTCGCTGATCTGCGGGCGCACCCGCAGCGTCAGGCCGACGTCCTTGCGCTCAATGGTTTGAAACGG
>JANOOO010000039.1:0-3461 GCA_031421375.1 Polaromonas sp. | reverse complement strand
TTTAATGAAATTGCCTACCGCGCCAGCGGTGGCACCGGCCTGAATTTCGGCCTGAAGCCGTCCCGCAGCAACAACGTCGAAGCCGGCGTGAAGTGGCGCACCCCGGCGGGCGCTGCGCAGCGCGCCGAAGTCAATGCGGCGGTCTTCAACACATCGACGCGTGATGAGATCGTTGGCCAGACCAATCTGGGTGGCCGCAGCACCTTTCAAAACGCAGGCGCGACGCGCCGCCAGGGTGTGGAGCTGTCGTCCAGCGTCTCGCCGTTCGGCAGCGCGCTGGCGCAGCTGTCCTACACCTGGCTCGATGCGCGCTACCGCGACGCCTTCACCAGTTGCGCCGCAGCACCGTGCGCCACGCCCAATCTGGCGATTGCTGCCGGCAACCGCATTCCGGGCATTGCGCGCACTTCAGTCGCAGCCGAGTTGGGCTGGCGGCCGGCCCAGGGCTGGCAGGGCGGAGTCGAGGCGCGTTATTTAAGCAACGTGCCGGTCAACGACACCAATACCGATGCGGCAGCGTCGTTCGTCACGACCGCAGCGCATGTCGGCTATGTTTTTGTTGCCGGCCGCTGGCGCGTGAGTACTGCGGCGCGGCTGGAAAACCTGACCGACAAAAAGTACGCGGGGTCGGTGATTGTTAACGAGGGGAATCGGCGGTATTTTGAGCCTGCTGCGGGGCGGAGCTGGCTGTTGTCGGCGGCTGCGGCTTATTCGTTTTGATCGCTGGTGGGGTGGGAAGCTGGCAACATTAGGTGAGCAATGGACCTGACACGCAACAGGTGACTCAGTGTTAATCGACAAGAGTCAAGCTTCGCCGAGAAGCGGCGTGGCCTTCGTCATGACTTGGCGAAGGAATCGGACGTTTCAATCCTTGGGGCCGTGGTGGCCTCGACTTGTGAATGGTGATTTATGAAAAAGCTGTTTTGCCTTTTCGTCTTGGTCGTCGCATGCGGCGCGGCCACTTCTCAGACGAAGCCACCCAAAGCGGTCTATCCTGAAGCGCGGAAGCTTTACAACGAGTTTGAAAAGACTTTGAACGCGGCGATGTTGTGGGAGAAAAAAACGCCTGCAGAGCGCGCTGCGGCCGTCAAAGCCGCGATGGCACACAGAGATCGGGTCGCCAAAATGTGGGGCGACTTCTCGGCCTGCACAGCGGCCGCAGACGCGCACGTGATATTCGTAGTGGATATGAACAAGATCGTGGCCTCTTCAGCGTTGAAACCATTCGAGCTCCTCGGGGCACTGCGGAGCGCTGAGCAGCTTGGCAATCATCGTGGCGATTGCTACGACTCAGTCGAGGAACTCGACCAGGTTGCCAAACGGTGAGCACGGACGACGAGAAACTTTCCGCGCTGCTTCGGAAGGCTACCGCCTTCAAGGATTCAAAGCAATGGCCTGAAGCGATTGCAGCTCTGTACGAGGCAAAAAAGCTGATGCTGGTGTCCCCAGTCAGTTACCCGATTGAAACGTGGTGCAAGCTGCCGCTGTACCTTCAGCAGGCCGACCTGTTCGCTGAATCGATGGCGGAATTTCAATTCCTGCGCGATGACCTGGAGCGCCGCGCCCGGCACGACTCCATGCTGGACGATCCGGATGTTGGCTCTCTACGAAGCAAGCGGCAGTGTTATGAAGGCATCCTATCGGGCGACCCCGAGATGATCGAAGAAAAGCAGGCTTTAGCGACCCAGCGAGAGGCCAAGAGAAATCGCTGACGGTGAAGCGCTTCACCTGTAGGGAAATGAGTGTCAAATTCCGATTACCAATGCACTCCGCGCTTTCATTGAGCATTGCCCTGCGGCGGCTAAGCATCGTTCGTTAATTTTCAATCAGCCCTTGAATTATTTTGTACATACAATAAAATATGCTCACATGGGACGAAACCAAGCGTAGGCTCAACCTCAAGAAGCACGGCTTGGACTTCGCTGGATGCGATGCAATATGGGACCACTTCACCGTCACGCGTGAGGACATCAGGCAGAACTACGGCGAGGCCCGCCTGGTCTGTTTCGGCCTTTTGATGGCCGAAGTGGTTGTGATGGTCTATACGGAACGCCCGAACGGGTCGCACGTCATTTCACTGCGAAAGGCAGAAAAGCATGAAGCACGCTATTACCGCCAAATTGCCAAAGAAAACCTCGGCTAAGGTTGCCGATGCCGACAACCCCGCATGGACTGAAGACATGCTGGGCACTGCTGTGCTCAAGCGCGGGCGGGGGCCGCAGGTCACACCGACCAAAGTGCAGACGTCGATTCGGCTGGACGCCGACGTGCTGGCGTTCTTCAAATCGCAGGGCAGCGGCTACCAGTCTCGAATCAATGACACGCTCCGCAAGGAGGTGAATCGGAATTTAACGGGTGGCCCAAGACCGACAACGCGAAAGCGCGTCGCCGCTTGACTGCCACCGACAGCCTTTCTGAGTCGTCGCCTCGGAGCCCCGACGAAGTCGGATTCTCCGAGCCACGGCATGCTCGCGCTTAGTCATCACCCGAAGGCACCTTGACCACTCCCGCCCACGACTTTGCAGCAGAATTCCTTGACCTTCCGACCGAGGAACGCGCCCGAATTCTTGAGTTGCTTGTTGCCAGCTTCGAGCCGAAGTCAAACGCGCAAAAGGAATGGATGAGCCTTGCCCTGCGCCGACGAGAGGAGGTACGAAGCGGCAAAGTAGCAATGATTCCCGGTGATGAAGCCTTGGCGCGTGTTGGATCAAGAATTGCGTGAGCTACTCGAAGAGCTGTTTCGTGGGGCGCCCGACGCCTCACAGTTCAATCGAGAGGGCGTCACCCGTCAAGCCGGGCGCCGCCTCTCATCTCAAACGTTAGGCGACAAGACAAATGCCCCATAGCATTACCTTAATCACCACCATTGCCGCCAGCTTGGGGCTTGCGCTGATTATGGGTCTCATCGCCAACCGGCTGAAGCTGCCGCCGATAGTTGGCTACCTGATTGCCGGGATCATGCTCGGCCCTGCCACGCCGGGTTTTGTGGCTGACATCGAACTGTCGGGCCAACTGGCCGAGATCGGCGTCATCCTGCTGATGTTCGGTGTCGGGCTGCACTTCTCGCTCGATGACCTGCTGGCTGTCCGACGCATCGCCTTGCCCGGCGCAATCGTTCAGATTGCGGTTGCGACGGCCCTCGGTGCGGGCGTTGCCACCTTCTGGGGCTGGAGCCTGGGGGCAAGCCTGGTGTTCGGCCTGGCCCTTTCCGTGGCAAGCACGGTCGTACTCATCAGGGCACTGGAGCAGCGTGGCCTGCTCCAGTCCGTCAACGGTCAGATCGCGGTCGGCTGGCTGATCGTCGAGGATTTGGCGATGGTTCTGGTTCTTGTGTTGCTGCCCCCGCTGGCCGGATGGCTGGGCGGCGGCGCCGGTGAGCTTGCCGCAAAAGGAATCGACCGGGGCCTGCTGGAAACGCTCATGATCGCCCTCGGGAAAATTTCGATCTTCGTCGCCCTCAT